>JAZNIA010000072.1:0-4552 GCA_045577195.1 Congzhengia sp. | reverse complement strand
TGATGGTGGCGTGCTGCTCTACAGACCTTATGAAAATATGAAGCGTATGAACATCTCTAATGACAGACTTTGCATTCCTAAAATTGACGTAGATTTTGCTGTTGATGCAATTCGTCAGCTGGTGCTTCTAGACCAAGACTGGATTCCGGAAGGTGAAGGCACGTCGCTCTACATCCGCCCCTTTATTTTCGGCACAGATGAGGCGCTGGGCGTTCATCCATCTAAAACATACAAGTTTATTGTAATTTTAAGCCCGGTTGGCTCATACTATGCCGGCGGTCTTGCACCGGTTAAAATCTGGGTGGAAAGCGAGTATGTACGTGCGGTTCGCGGCGGTGTTGGTTTTGCGAAAACCGCAGGTAACTATGCAGCAAGCTTAAAAGCACAGGCAGTTGCAGAAGAGAATGGATATTCTCAGGTTCTGTGGCTCGATGGCGTTGAACAGAAATATGTAGAAGAAGTTGGCGCCATGAACATCTTCTTTAAAATTGATGGTGAAGTGATTACACCGGAATTAAACGGAAGTATTTTGGGCGGTATTACCCGTGATTCCGTGATTCAGGTGCTTCGTGGAAACGGTTATAAGGTAACAGAACGCAAGCTGTCCATCGAAGAGGTTTATGAGGCTTATCAGGCAGGCAAGCTGGAAGAAGTATTCGGAACGGGAACGGCTGCGGTTATTTCCCCGGTTGGCGAGCTTTGCTACAAGGGCGAAAAAATGGTGATTAACAACAACGAAATCGGCGCAGTGTCTCAGTTCCTCTACGATACCATTACAGGAATGCAAAAAGGTGCATTAGAAGATAAATATAACTTCACATACAGAATTTAATTTTGTTTTCCGACAGCGCTTTTGCGCTGTCGGAACGTTTTTTACCACGTTTTATTTTCTTTTTTCGGTCCTTATCTCTTTTTTTCGACCGAATTTTCCCAAACGTACAAAAAATCAAACGAAACGGAGGAGTTCTATGGATTTATCAAACAAAACAATCAGTGAATTGCGTGAACTTGCAAAACAAGCCAGTATCAAAGGTGTCACAAAATATAAAAAGGAAGAATTGATTGCGCGTCTTTCCAATCAGCAGGAGGAGACAAAACAGGAAAAACCTAAGAAAGGCGAGCAGAAGCCCCAGGCAGAACTGACCGTTTCGGGAACGGATAATTTAGTTGGCGGGATACTAGAAGTTTTGCCGGACAACGGTTTTGGATTTCTCCGCGGGGAAAATTATCTTTCCACGCCAAAGGACGTGTACGTTTCGCCCACACAAATCAGACGGTTTAATTTAAAAACAGGCGATAAGGTAACGGGAATTGCAAGAATGCCGAAAGAGGAAGAAAAATTCCCGGCACTGATTTTTGTGCAACATGTTAACGATGACACACCTGACAAGGCAATCCGCAGAAAACCCTTTGAATATTTAACGCCGATTTTCCCGACAGAGCGCATTCGCTTAGAGAACGGGGAACGGGAGTTTTCCATGCGTCTGGTGGATTTACTCGCACCCATCGGAAAAGGACAGCGCGGGTTAATTGTTGCGCCGCCAAAGGCAGGGAAAACCACACTTTTAAAACAGATTGCAAATAATATAGAGAAAAACCACCCGGAGGTGACGCTGATTGTTCTGTTAATCGATGAGCGCCCCGAAGAGGTTACGGACATGAAACGCTCCATCAAAGGAGACGTGGTGTATTCTACCTTCGATCAGGTGCCGGAGCATCATGCTAAGGTGGCAGAAATTGTGTTGGAGCGTGCGCAACGTCTTGTGGAGCAGAACAAAGATGTTGTGGTGCTTTTAGATTCTATTACACGCCTTGCACGGGCATATAACTTAACGGTTCCGCCCTCGGGCAGAACCCTTTCCGGGGGTTTGGATCCTGCAGCGCTGCACAAACCGAAAAAGTTTTTTGGTGCTGCGAGAAACATTGAAAACGGAGGGAGCTTAACTATTTTGGCTACAGCCCTTGTGGAAACGGGCAGCCGCATGGACGAAGTGATTTTTGAAGAGTTTAAGGGAACGGGAAATATGGAACTGCATTTAGATCGTAAGCTGCAGGAAAAACGCATTTTCCCTGCCATTGACATTCAAAAGTCGGGTACACGAAAAGAAGAGCTGTTGCAGACACCAAAAGAACTGGAAGCTGTCTTTAGTATTCGGCGCGACCTGTCCTCGCGAACTATGCAGGATGTGGTGGAGCAGCTCATCTCGGGACTTATTCGCACCAAGGACAATGATGCTTTTATTGAACATATTTTGGAAACACATGAAAAAAATAGAAAAATTTCCACAGAGATTGAAAAAACCAGAATTTAAATCGTGCATAATCTCAAAGCAAATGCTCATACTATCATTGAGCACAAAAGTGCTCGAAGATTTTAAAACTTAAACAAAGCTTTGGGAGGAAAAAATGAACGATTTAAACAGAAACCAGAACAACCAGAACAGAAACGAAAACAACAACCAAAACAGAAACCAGAACAACCAGAACAGAAGCGAAAACAATAGCCAGAACAGAAGCGAAAACAATAACCAAAACAGAAACAACCAGAACAGAAACCAGTTCTAATTTCAAAATGAAAAAAGTGCCATTCTCTCCTTGTTTGAGAGAATGGCATTTTTTATAAAACAGATTTAATTATTGTATGAATCCGCCGGTGTAATTTTATTTTCGTATTCACTGTAATTTAAACGTTCTATTTTACATTTCTGACGGTAACTAAGCGGCGTTATGGATTCATGCTTTCTGAAAATATCATTAAACCGTTGCTGACTGGAGAACCCAACCATTTTTGCAACGTCAGCAACTTTAATATCTGTATTTTCCAAATACTCCTTTGCGGCCTCTATGCGCACTTTTAAGATATAGCTTTTGGGGCTAATGCCGAATTTGTCTTTAAACGAGTGGGCAAAATAACTGTCGGAAAGATAGATGTATTTGGCAACCTGCGTCAGGGTTAAATCCTTATCATAATTATTGTCAATGTATTCTTTTGCGATATTTAACAGCTCATGGAGTTTTAAGTTCCGGTTCTTTGCGCTTTGCTCCCATTCCTGTTTTAATGTCCTGGAAAGCAGTACAAAGAGTTCAATAATCAATAGACAGCTTAAAAAATCACCCCAAACCTGATATTTCAGGCGCTCTCTTAAAATACGGTTCATGACATGGGCAATATCATTTTTCTTGGATAGGTTTAAATGCAGGTAGTCACCCGTTGCATCATCTTCGATATACTCGATAAAGTCTGTTAGGGAAACGTGGTTGTCCAATTCGTTTTTTTCTGTTTTAAAGGTGAAGCTTAATACAATAAATTCGCAGACCTCGGATTTTACGATAAACTTATGAGCACGACCGGGCTTGATAATAATAATAGAATGTGGTGCCATGTTTACGTCAATGCCTTCAACCTGAAAAATAGCATTGCCTTTTTTGATATAAACCATTTCAAAATGATCATGACGGTTTACGTTCATGGACCATGTTGTGTCGTGAATTTTTTCGATGGTTTTCACAATAGCGGGCATATAGGTCAGTTTTTCTACCAATTCGTCCCACGCGCGCGGCAACTGATCGCCATGATACATCAAATCACCCTCTTTCAAAATGAATGAAATTTGTTTTATTATACAATAAAAATGTGAATTTGTAAACAGTATTTTAAGCTTGTTGACACAATTTTTAAAATATGCTATAATAAAATGTGATAAATGAATGGAAGTAGGTGTTTTATTATGCCATATATCAGTACAAAGACAACGGTATCCTTATCAGAAGAGAAAAAGGCTGCACTTGCTATGCGGTACGGCAAAGCGATTACGCTGATCCCGGGAAAAAGCGAAGCACACCTGATGATAGGATTTGAAGACGGTGTTACAATGTACTTTGCAGGTGGCACAGGTGAGCCGATGGCGTTTGTTGAAGTGAAGCTTTTTGGCACTGCGCAGGCAAAGGATTTGGATACACTGACAAAAGAAATTTGTGATATTCTAAAGGACGAATTGAACATTTCCGGTGACCGGGTGTATGTGAAATACGAAGAAATTGCGCACTGGGGCTGGAACGGACGAAATTTTTAAAATGGATATTCAGAAATTTATGACACCGAGGCTTTTGGCGGTTGCCTCCTTTGTAGAAAAAAATAGCTCTATTGCCGATGTTGGAACAGACCATGCTTATATTCCAATCTGGCTTGTGGCAAATGGCGTGGCAGACCGCGCGGTTGCGATGGATATTAACCTAGGACCGATTGGAAGAGCACAAGAGAATATCAGGCGCTTTTCCATGGAGGACAAAATTAAAACCCGCTTGTCCGATGGACTTTGCGCCCTTTTGCCAAACGAGGCAGACACTGTGATTATCGCCGGAATGGGCGGAATTTTAATCAATCGCATTTTAGAAAATGCCAAGGTGTTGCGCCCACATATTCGGCATTTCATTCTTCAGCCGATGACTGCGATAGAGGAAACGAGACGGTATCTGGAAAACAACGGCTTTTTGATTTGTGATGAGCGCCTTGCCCGTGAGGAAGATAAGATTTATTGCGTTTTGTCTGTTA
>JAZNIA010000071.1:0-35197 GCA_045577195.1 Congzhengia sp. | reverse complement strand
CGTTCGGAAAAAAGATTGTGTACGGGCTGAAAAAAATCAAGGACATGACCCGACACGCGTTAATCGGAAACACGATGTTTGACGATTTAGGCTTTACATATTTCGGTCCCATTGACGGGCACGACATTGATACGCTTGCCTTAATGCTAGAGCGTGCAAAGAAAATAAATGGACCTGTTTTGCTGCACATTTTAACAAAAAAAGGAAAAGGCTATAAGTTTGCCGAGGACGACCCTACCATTTATCACGGGGTCAGCACCTTTGAGGCTGCAAAAGGCGTTTCGCCCAAAAGCGGTGATTTGACCTATTCCGGCTTTGTGGGAAAAACACTTTGCGAGTTAGGAAAAACAAATGATTCCCTTTGCGTGGTAACCGCTGCGATGGCTGCAGGCACGGGAACAGAACATTTTTTTGAGCAATTTCCCAACCGTTTCTTTGATGTAGGCATTGCCGAGCAGCATGCGGTAACCTTTGCCGCAGGGCTGGCAACAGGCGGCATGCGCCCTTTCGTGGTGCTGTATTCATCTTTCCTGCAACGTGCCTATGACCAGATTCTGCACGATGTTTGCCTGCAGAACTTAAACGTTGTATTTTGCATCGACCGCGCGGGCATTGTCGGCGAGGACGGTGAAACCCACCATGGTCTATTTGATATGTCCTTTTTGTCTGCCATGCCAAACATGACGGTTTTGGCTCCTGCAAATTTCAGTGAACTCAGTGAAATGTTTTACTTTGCTGCAAACCGCAAGGAAAAAGGACCGATCGCAATCCGTTATCCCAGAGGCGTTCTGCAAAATGAACAGTCGTCTGTTTCCCCCTTTGAACCGGGTAAACCGGTGATACTGTCTGAGGGAAAAGACATCTGCATTCTTTGCGCAGGGCTTGCGGTAAGCACAGGTGAAAAGGTGGAAAAGCTACTGCGCGAAAACGGCATTTCTGCCACACTGGTAAATTTGCGCACGGTATGCCCCCTGCCACGGGCGGAGATTTTGTCCTACGGCAAAAAACACCAATATATCGTTACCATTGAGGACGGCGTAAAAGACGGCGGCATTGGTGAACAAATCGGTGCGCTCCTATCAGTGCACGGAGGCCATTGCAAAGTACTTATAAAGGGCTATCCTGCCATCGTGACGCACGGCAGCACAAAAGAACTCAAAAAGCACTATGTTATGGACGCAGAATCCATTACAAAGGAAATATTAGATTTACTTCATTCGGAAAGGTAACGTTTTTTATGAATCAGATTGAATTGCTTGCGCCTGCCGGTAATCTGGAACGGCTAAAAGTTGCCCTTTTATACGGCGCCGACGCAGTTTATGCGGGCGGTGACGCGTTTTCCCTGCGCGTACGCGCAAAAAACTTTTCGCTGGACGAGCTTGCCCGTGGCATTGACTATACCCACAAAGCAGGCAAGAAATTTTATTTGACGGCAAACGTGATTTTGCATAACAGAGATATTGACGATTTTATTGCATACCTAAATCAAGTGAAAAAGCTTTCGCCTGATGGGCTGATTGTGTCCGACCTTGGCGCTTTTCAGCTCGCAAAGGAGTTTGCCCCCCAAATTCCGCTCCACGTAAGTACCCAGGCGAACAATGTAAACTATTCCACTGTGAACAGTTGGCACAAGCTGGGCGCTTCCCGCGTGGTTCTGGCCCGCGAGCTGACGCTTTCCGAGGTGCAAACCATCCGCGAAAAGACAGACCCTTCGCTGGAACTGGAGGCGTTTGTGCACGGAGCCATGTGCATCTCCTATTCTGGCAGATGTCTCTTAAGTAGCTATATGACAGGCAGAGAATCCAATTCCGGCGATTGCGCGCATCCCTGCCGCTGGAACTATTCCTTGGTCGAGCAACAACGTCCGGGAGAGTATTATCCCGTCTTTGAAAACGAACGTGGCACATTTATCTTTAACTCCAAGGATATGTGTATGCTGCCTTACATTCCCGAGCTTGTTCATTCCGGCGTAACCAGCTTTAAAATTGAGGGACGTGTGAAAACCGAGTACTATGTCGCAACAGTGGTCGGTGCATACCGCCGCGCGATAGACAGTTATCTTGATAATCCGGAAAAATATGTTTTCCGCCAAGAGTGGATGGAAGAGTTATATAAAGTCAGTAACCGTGGCTACACAACGGGATTTTGGCTTGGAAACCCCATGGAGCACGGTCAGGAATACGAAAACGGTGGTTATTTTAGGGACTTCGACATTGCCGCAATTGCAAACGGCACATATGATAACGGTTTAACCTCCTTTACCCAGAAAAACAAACTTTCCCTTGGTGACGAGGTAGAGGTAATGGTGCCGGGAGAAACGGCGTTTTCTTATAAAATCACAAAGATGATAAACGATAAAGGCGAGGATTTAACAAGCGTTCCCCATCCCATGCAGGAATTTTTTATGGATATGGGACGTTCTCTTCCTGCCTATGCTATGATCAGAAAAAGGAATTAACAAGGAGTTAAAAGCAATGTCAATGTTTGGTTCAAGCAGCCGCGGAGGCGGTGAGCTATCAAAAAAGCAGGCTGCTCAAAGAAATTATTTTGATATATTTGCTCGTCATTTCGGGCATATTGTGGGTGCAACACTGCTTTATGTCTTTTCCAATATTTTGTTTTTCGGCGCATCCATTCTTTTATTTTTGGCATATCTGGGCTATGATAATTTTGTCATTGCTGCCGGAAGTTTTTTCGGTGGAAAAAGCTTTCACCTGCCCATCACACCCTTTTTGCCGCTTATGCTCACAGGACCGTTTACCGCCGGCTTTACATATGTAATCCGCAACTACGCAAAACAAGAACCGACCTTCTTGTGGTCCGACTTTTTTGAGCAGGCAAAAAGGAACCTCAAACAATCCTTGATTGCAAGCATTACTTCAACTTTAGGGATCTATTTAATTTTGCAGGCGCTGATTGTGTATAACAGTATGTTTATAAAAAACGGTCTGCCGCTGGGCACACTTTATATCATTTTTGCAATTGTGCTCTCATTGTTTACCATTCTGTTTTTTTATGTGTATCCTATGATTGTTACCTTTCGCATGAGCATGAAAACCATACTAAAAAACGCCTGGACGTTTACCATAATGAAACTGCCGCAAAACTTTATTATTTTAGCACTTTTGCTTGCAGTAAACGGTGGCCTTTTGTATGTGTTCACCTTTATGTTGTATTTTCCACAGATCTATTTTTTGCTTGTATGCTTGATTCTTCCAGGATTTTCGTCTTTTACCACCAATTACTATGTGTGGCACGTTTTAGATAAGCATATCATAAAATACGTTACGAAAACAGAAAAGACGGAATCCATTTTTACCGACGAAGAACATATGGACTATGATGAAATAGAGGATGATTATGACGATACCATTTAAAACCGCCATTTTTGATTTGGACGGAACCTTGCTTGATACCATCTGTGATTTGGCAGGCTCTATGAATGCCACTTTGGTCAAATACGGTTTTTCCGCTCTGCCGATAGAACATCATAAAAACGCAATCGGAAACGGTTTGCGTATTTACGCATCAAGATGCATTCCCGAAGAACATGTAAATGACACGCTTTTGGACGGGTTTGTAAAGGATCTTGCCACCCACTACGCACAAAACTATAAAAACGAAACGCGCCCTTATGCCGGAATCGTCTCCCTTTTGGACTTTTTACAGGAAAACGGTGTGACGCTTGCTGTTTTGTCCAATAAAATGGACGCGTTTACGAAGGATTTGGTGGCAATGCACTTTAAAAACCGTTTCCACTGTGTGTACGGTGAACGGGAAAACGTACCCAAAAAGCCCAACCCACGCATGGCGATTTCCATTGCGCAGGAATGCGGCGCAATGCCTTGCAAAACCCTTTTTATTGGCGACTCCATTTGCGATATAAAAACCGCAAAAAATGCGGGGATGACCTCAGTTGCTGCACTTTGGGGTTACCAGAGCCACGAAAAGCTTTCCTCAGAACACCCCGATTTCCTGGCGGAAACGCCTGAAGATATTATAAACATAATGAAAGACAGGAGTATATAACACATGGCAAACGTAAAACCATTCCGCGGTCTGCGGTATGACACAAGTCTGGTCGGGTCTTTAACGAACGTTACCACCCCGCCCTATGACATTATTTCTCCCGAAGAACAGGACTGCTATTCCAAAAACGAACACAGCATCATCCACTTAGAGTTGGGTAAAACGTTTGAAACGGATAGCGAAGACAACAACCGTTACACCCGCGCAAACGACAAATTATCCGACTGGATAGAAACAGGAATTCTGAAGCAGGAGGACACTCCGGCCTACTATCTTTACGAAGAGATTTTCTCTCTGCCGGACGGCTCGGTAAAATCTTTAAAGGGGTTGCTTTCTGCTGTTGAACTGGTTCCCTTTTCTGAAAAAATTGTTCTGCCCCATGAGGAAACGCTCTCTAAAGCAAAGGCGGACCGTTTTCAGTTGATGGATGCAACGCACGCAAACTTCAGCCCCATCTATTTCCTTTATATGGATGAGAAAAAAACTGTGAACCAAATCATAAAAGAGGTTGTGAAAAACATACCGGATGAGAGCTTTCAAACGGAAGACGGCATCACGCACAACATGTGGGCAATCAAAGACAGTGCGCTATGCAACACAATCCATGCGGCGTTTTCCGATAAACAGCTTTTTATTGCAGACGGTCATCACAGATATGAAACAGCGCTGAATTTCCGCAATAAACTAGCAGAGGAAATGCCGGGCTTTGACAAGTCCCACGGCGGAAACTATATTATGGCATTTGCCGTGGAAATGGACGATCCCGGTCTTGTAGTCCTGCCCACGCACCGTATGCTGCAAAATTTAGAAAACTACAACGAAAACAGCGTTCTTTCCGCACTGGAAGAAAACTTCAACGTAGAAAAACATACTGCAAGCAATGTGGCAAAAGACGCAGAAGCACTTTTGGCAAAACACACCGATGTGCCCTCTTTTGCGTACATTACAGGAAAAGACGAATATTATCTATTAACGCTTAAAAATCCTGACGCTATGAAACAGTTGCTCCCGGACAAATCCGACGCATACTGTAGTTTGGATGTCAGCGTTTTGCACACGCTCATTTTAGACAAAATTTTCGGGATTGACACCGTAAACATGGCAAACCAGAAAAACTTAGTTTACACAAAATTTGCCTCAGAGGCAGTAGATTCTGTGACAAACGGCACCTCTGCGTGCTCCTTTATGCTTAACGGCACGAAGGTGCGCCAGATTAAGGACGTTTCACTCTTAAACGAGAAAATGCCGCAAAAATCTACATATTTTTATCCGAAACTGATTACCGGACTGGTTATTCATAAATTTTAGGAGGTCATTGACATGAAAATCACCAAGGAAGAGGTTTTGCACGTTGCTTCGCTGGCGAGACTAAAGTTCAGTGAAAGCGATGCTGAAAAACTGACGGAAAACATGGCAAGCATCATAGAATTTGCCGATATGCTCGGAGAACTTGATACGGAAGGTGTTGTGCCCACAGCACACGCAATTCCCATGCAGAACGCATTTCGTGAGGACGAAATCAAGCCTTCCTTTGAGCGGCGTGAAATTTTAAAGAATGCACCGGACTTCGATGAAGAAGGCTTCATCGTTCCCAAAGTTGTCGAATAGAAAGGAGCCTTTAAAAAATGGAGCTTTACAAATTGACCGCGCATGAGCTGCGGGATATGATAAAAAACAAAGAAATTACCTCGTTAGATGCGACCGAGTCCGTTCTTGGCAGAATCCGTGACGTGGAAGACAAGGTCGAAAGCTATATCACTGTTTTGGAGGAAGAAGCGATTGCGCAAGCAAAAAAGGTTGACGAAAAGATTGCAAAGGGTGAAACCGTCGGCGCGCTTGCAGGCGTTCCAATGGCTGTTAAAGACAACCTTTGCACCAAGGATGTTTTAACCACCTGTGCCTCCAAAATGCTGCACAATTTCAAGCCCCCCTACAATGCAACCGCAGTGGAAAAATTAAACGCTGCAGACACCGTATTGCTTGGTAAAGTAAACATGGACGAGTTTGCTATGGGGGCTTCTACCGAAACGTCCTATTTTAAAAAGACAAAAAATCCTTATGACTTGACAAAGGTGCCCGGCGGTTCTTCCGGCGGAAGTGCTGCCTGCGTTGCGGCAGATGAAGCACCGTTTTCACTGGGAACCGATACCGGCGGTTCGATTCGCCAGCCCGCTGCATTTTGCGGTTGTGTCGGTTTAAAACCTACCTACGGAAGCGTATCCCGATACGGTCTGGTTGCCTTTGCGTCTTCCTTAGACCAGATTGGTCCTTTAACCAAAGACGTGCGCGATGCAGCAATCGTTTTAGATGTCATTACGGGCTACGATCCCAAAGACTCCACTTCCGTTAACATCGAGCACCCGAACTTTGAAGCAGCGCTTACAGGTAATGTGAAGGGTCTTAAAATCGGTATTCCGGACGAATATATTGGCGAGGGTGTTGACAGCGAAGTCTCTGCCGCAATCTATGCAGCAGTGGAAAGCTTAAAGTCCATGGGCGCAGAAAGCGAAAACATGAGTCTGCCTTTAAACAAATACGCCCTGCCCGCATACTACATGATTTCTTCCGCTGAGGCAAGCTCCAATCTTGCCCGCTTTGACGGTGTGAAATACGGTCACCGTGCCGAAAGTTTTGACAATCTAATCGACCTTTATCGTCAATCCAGAAGTGAAGGATTCGGCAAAGAGGTTCAGCGCCGTATCATGATTGGTACCTACGCGCTCTCCTCCGGTTACTATGATGCATACTATAAAAAGGCACAGCAGGTTCGTACCATGATTATGAACGACTTTAAGTCTGCCTTTGAAAAATATGACGTATTGGTAACTCCCACCTATCCCACCACGGCCTTTGGCTTAGGCGAGAAAACCACCGACCCGCTACAGATGTACTTGGGCGACATCTGTACCGTTTCGGCAAACATCGGCGGTCTGCCCGGTATTGTAATCCCATGTGGCTACGATAAAAACGGTCTGCCCATCGGCGTGCAGATATTAGGTAAGCACTTCGGCGAAGCAACTATATTAAACGTTGCCTACGCACTGGAAAAAACCATTACCAAAATCAGACCGAATTTGTAAGGGAGGACAGCTAAGATGAAATACGAAACAGTCATTGGTCTTGAAATACACGCAGAGCTGGCAACGAAAACAAAGATTTTCTGTTCCTGCGAAAACGCCTTTGGCGGTGAACCCAATACGCGCGTATGCCCCGTTTGCTCCGGCATGCCGGGAACACTGCCCGTTTTAAATAAACGGGTTGTGGACTACGCAATCAAAGCAGGTCTTGCGATGAACTGCGAAATCACAAAATACGGAAAACAGGACCGTAAAAACTACTTCTATCCTGACCTGCCGAAAGCGTATCAGATTTCTCAGTTTGATTTGCCCCTTTGCCATCACGGTTATATCGACATTCAGGTAAACGGCGAAACAAAGCGCATTGGCATTACCCGCATTCACATTGAGGAAGACGCAGGAAAGCTGGTACATGATGAATACGGCGCTACATCCATGGCAGACTACAACCGTTGTGGCGTTCCGCTGATTGAAATCGTGACAGAACCGGATTTGCGTTCCCCCGAAGAAGCATATACGTTCTTAGAAACGTTAAAATCCATTTTAGAGTACACCGAGGTTTCCGACTGCAAAATGCAGGAGGGTTCGCTTCGCTGCGACGTAAACGTTTCCATTCGTCCTGTGGGGCAAAAGGAATTTGGTACACGATGCGAAATGAAAAACGTAAACTCGTTCAGTGCTGCGTTCCGTGCAATGCAGTATGAAGAAAAGCGTCAGGCAAAAGTGTTAGACGAGGGTGGCACCGTAGAACAGGAAACCAGACGTTGGGACGATGCGCGCGGCGTAAGCACCGTGATGCGTACAAAAGAGGACGCGCAGGACTACCGCTATTTCCCTGAACCGGACCTCGTGCCCATTGTCGTTTCCGATGAATGGGTAGAAGAAATAAAAAAGACGATTCCGGAACTTCCCGCACAGAGAAAGGCGCGTTATATAGAAGAATTTGATCTTCCGGAATATGACGCATTTATTATCACCTCCTCTAAAACGCTTGCAGACTATTTTGATGCTGCAACAAAGGTTGGTGCGAAACCGAAAACTGTCAGCAACTGGCTGATGGGTGACATCACCAAAATACTGAACGAAAAGGAAATGGAACCTTCCGATATTCCTTTTAGCGCAGAACAGCTGGCAAAG
Source organism: Congzhengia sp. (assembly GCA_045577195.1). Taxonomy (GTDB): domain Bacteria; phylum Bacillota; class Clostridia; order UBA1381; family UBA9506; genus Congzhengia. The sequence goes on along the minus strand of JAZNIA010000071.1, from coordinate 26,954 downwards.
ATGATTTCCCTGATTGAAAAGGGTACCATTTCTACCAGTGCTGCGAAAAAGGTGCTTTCTGCAATGTTTGAAACCTCTGAAGACCCCGAAGCTTTGGTTGAAAAACTCGGTCTGGTACAGGTTTCTGACGAGGGTGCAATCAAGGAAATGATTGACGAGGTTATCAAAAACAACCCGCAATCTGTTGCCGACTTTAAAGCGGGTAAGGCAAAAGCCATTGGCTTTTTGGTTGGGCAGACCATGAAAATGTCTAAGGGAAAAGCAAACCCGCAGATTATCAACAAGTTATTACAAGAAGCTTTAGAAAACGCGTAACCGAAATTATTTTCCGTTTTCGGAGAAACAACTTCTCCGAAAACGGACTATTTTTAGGAGAATACACCATGCAGGCAGAAAAAATCTACGAAAGTATATACCGATACTGGGCAGATACGACGCCTCTTTTCGGGGATTGCGGTTCGCTTTGTGGAAAAGCATGCTGCGAAAGCGATGATTGTCAGGATGATGAAACCGGTATGTACTTATTTCCCGGCGAAAAAGGGTTGTTTTTAAATCAGCCCAATTTTAAAATCGTTCCCTCGGAATTTACATACGGAACCGGAAAAGTCGCCGACATTGTCATCTGCAAAGGTCCCTGCGTACGTGACCTTCGTCCGCTCTCCTGCCGCATATTCCCCTTAATCCCTTATTTTCGGACAAATACAGGGCTTAAAATCATACAAGACCCAAGGGCAAAGCATCTTTGTCCATTGGCACAGAAGAGAGCCTTTTTATATTTAGACCCTGCATTTATCCGAAAAACAGAAAAGACATTTCGTCTTTTGACTCGTTTTTCCGAAGTTCGCGCCTTTTTAGAGGGACTTTCGGATATTTTAGATGACTATTTAAAATTCCACCCGTCGGAGGTAAACAAAGATGATTAAGCATACCACCATTGCCGCCATTGCCACACCGCACGGCACAGGCGGTGTTTCCATTATCCGCGTAAGCGGCCCGGAAAGCATTGCGGTTTGCGACCGCGTATTTCGTGCCAAAAACGGCAAAACACTACAAGACGCAAAATCTCACACCCTCCATTATGGGTTTATCATGGACGGTGATAAGGTTGTGGACGAGGTTTTGGTTTCAGTGATGCGTGCGCCAAACACTTTCACCCGCGAGGATACCGTAGAGGTAAACTGCCATGGCGGTCTGGTGGTAACAGAACACGTACTGTCACTACTGCTAGCAAACGGAGCATTCTTAGCTTCCCCCGGTGAATTTACCAAACGCGCCTTTTTAAACGGACGGCTGGACTTATCTCAGGCAGAAGCTGTCATCGACATCATAAACTCCCCCTCGGAGCTAGCGCTGTCTTCCGCTGCAAATCAGTTAGGCGGTGCGTTGTCAGAGCGTATTAACCTGCTCCGCGACACTGTTTTGGAAACACTGGCAAAAATCAACGCCAATATTGACTATCCGGAAGAGGACATGGAAGAATACGAAGCGAGCGAGCTTTTGGCAGACCTCGCCGGTGTGCGTGATGCCCTGTGTGAACTTTTGTCCACCGCAAGCCGCGGCAGACTAATTCGCGACGGAATTGACACCGTAATCTGCGGCAGACCCAACGTTGGAAAATCCTCGGTTTTAAATCTTTTGGCAAGAGAATCCCGCGCTATTGTTACGGATATTGCAGGCACCACCCGCGATGTGATTGAAGAGCGGATTACCTTAAACAATATTGTGCTCAACGTCTTTGACACAGCAGGCATACGGGAAACCGATGATAAAATTGAAAGTCTTGGTATTGACAAGTCAAAGGAATATATTGAAAAGGCAGAGCTTGTTCTGTTTGTTGTAGACGCGTCAAGTGATTTGACTTTAGAAGATACAGCACTTTTCGAGTTGGTAAAGAACAAAAATTATATTGTTCTTCTAAACAAATCGGACCTTGGACAAAAGACACCGGATTTGTTCTGTGCAAACGATACAGTAACCTTATCTGCCAAAACAGGCGAAGGATTAAATGACCTTGCCACTAAAATCGAAGAAAAATTTAAACTGGGCAAACTTGCCTCCCGTGACGCGGCAATGATCACCAGCCGCCGCCACAAAGAAGCCATTACCCATGCACATACATCACTTTTAAAAGCTTACGATGCGCTCGCTATGGGTATGCCGCAGGACATGGTGGCAATTGACCTGACAGATTGTGCCACACATTTGGGCGAAATTACCGGAAAAACCGTTTCCGAAGAAATTGTGGACAAAATTTTTGCGCGGTTTTGTCTGGGAAAATAGTATATTCCGAATTCTGCAAAAATAAATTGATAACAGCGCACATCACGCAAACAATCGAAAGGATGACAAGCATTGAAAAACATCAAAAAACAGTCATTTATGGAAGGTGCCGCCGTTTTGGTGGTTGCCCACTTAATTGTAAAAATCATTGGTGCATGCTTTAAAATCCCGTTGGCAAACATTTTGCACGAAACGGGTATGGCATTTTTCTCCCGCGCCTATAATCTATACGCTGCCATGTTTGTGATGGCAACAGCGGGACTTCCCGTTGCCGTATCTAAAATGGTCTCGGAAAGTCTGGCAAAAAAGAACTATGCAGAATCAAAGAAAATTTTGCGTGCAGCGGTGATGCTGTTATCCATCATTGGTGTGGTTGCCGCATGCGTGTTGTTTTTTGGCGCTCGTGCCTTTGCAGAAGGCGCTTTTCAGTCGCCGGGAACATACTTAAGCATCATTGCAATCTCTCCTGCAATTTTATTTATCTCGATTTTATCGGCATTCCGCGGTTATTTTCAGGGGCATTCCAACATGATTCCAACAGCGTATTCCGAAGTGGTGGAATCCGTTGCAAAACTTGTCATCGGTCTTGCCGGTGCATATATTTTCATGCGTATCTCCTACGAGGCGGCAGCAGCAGGTGCAGTATTTGGTGTAACGCTTGGCGGATTATTTGCACTGCTCCTTTTGGTTTTTTTCTATTTGAAAAACAAAAAGAACACACCGGACTACGATACCGTTTCCGCCCGTTCGACAGGAAGCATCTTTGTCACACTTCTCACCATCGCAATTCCGATTACCATCGGTGCTGCTGTAATGTCCTTGACCAATGTAATCGATACGTTTATGATAGGAAACCGTCTGCAGTCTATTACGATTTCTCCCGCGCTTTTTAACACGTTGACGGAATTTTTTGGCGTTTCCCACGAACACGCTGCCATCGGTACAAACCTTTCCGGAAAAGCGGCAGATGTGATGTATGGCTCTTATTCGGGCTATGCTATGTCTCTTTTTAACCTCCCGCCGTCTATCATTACATCAATTTCCATGAGCATTGTGCCCGCCATTTCCGCGGCGCTTACCGTAAAGAATAAAGCACAGTCCCGCTTGCTTACAGAATCCTCAATTCGTATCACAACAATTTTTGCGCTTCCTTGCGCGCTGGGCTTATCGGTACTTTCAAGCCCGATTTTGATTTGCCTTTACAATAACGCCAGAGCCTCTGAGACGCTTTCACTTCTTTCTCTTGCAATCGTATTTGTTTGTATTGTCTCTGTTTCTACGGCAATTCTGCAAGCAGCAGGACATGTGTTTATTCCCGTGCGCAATATGTTAATTGGCGGTGCATTTAAGGTTGTATCCAACTATGTGTTGATTGGAATTCCCGAACTCAACATTGGCGGTGCACCCATCAGCACCTTCTTCTGTTATCTGCTGATTGCATCACTGAATCTGATTTCTGTAAAAAAGATTATTCAACCGGACTTTAATTTGCGGGATTTTGTGGTAAAACCCCTTTGTTCTGCTTTGATTATGGGGGCTTTGGTGTTCCTCTCCTACAATGCGTTTGCATATCTTCTTGGTTGCCCCACAGTTTCACTTGCCCTAGACTTCTTACCGCAAACAGCAGTTGTGACACCTGTGGAATCCGCTGTACGATTTAAAACTGTTCTTGCTCTGGGCGGCGCAATCTTAATTGGCGTAATTGCCTATATGATCACGATTTGTCTCTTGAAAGTACTGCAAAAAGAAGACATCGAAATGCTCCCGAAGGGTAAAAAAATTGCAAGTTTTATGGAAAAATATGATATTTTATAACATTTTTCACCTTTTTTACAAAAAAATCCAATGAAAACGAGGAAAAACCAATGAAAAATGCAAAAAAAGACTATACTTTTGACGATTTACTTGATATAATGAAAGTACTGCGAGGCGTGGGAGGATGCCCGTGGGACAGAGAACAAACCCACCAATCCATCAAATACTCGCTGCTGGAAGAGGCATGCGAAGCAATGGAGAGTCTGGACAGCAAAAGTTCGGACGATTTTGCCGATGAGCTTGGCGATGTCCTGCTTCAGGTCGTGTTTCACGCGCAAATTGCAAATGAATTGAATACATTTTCGATTCAGGATGTTTTAAACCATATTTGCAATAAGCTGATTTCCCGTCATACACACATTTTTGGGAATGACAAAACTGAAAACGAGAAAGAGGCTTTAGACCTTTGGGAAAAAAACAAGAAGGCTGAGAAAGGGCTGAAAACGCAAACAGAACTGATGCACGACGTCTGCTCTTATCTGCCTGCTTTAATGCGCGCGGAAAAAGTGCAAAAGAAAGCCGCAAAGGTCGGGTTTGACTGGGAGGATATTTCCGGTGCAAACGAAAAGCTTCAAGAAGAAATCATCGAGCTGGAAACCGCTGTAAAAAGCGGAAACACAGCCGATATTGAAGATGAACTGGGTGATGTGCTCTTCTCCTGCGTAAACGTCAGTCGGTTCTTAAATGTCAATCCGGAAGAAGCCTTAAAGAAAGCAACGGATAAATTCATCCGCCGCTTTGCGCAAGTGGAATCAGTAGCGATAGAAAAAGGCAGAAACCTTTCCGATATGAGCCTTGCTGAAATGGACGCCTTGTGGGACGAAATCAAGGCAAAACAAAACCGTTAATGCTTATATAGTCTTTGACTATATTTGTCTATAATTTTTATTTTACTTATAGGAGGAAGAACTATGAATAAGACAGAATTGGTTGCAGCTATTGCAGAAAAAGCAGGCGTATCCAAAAAAGACGCTGAAAAAGCACTGGGTGCTTTCATCGATACCGTTGGTGAAACACTGAAAAAGGGCGAAAAAATTCAGCTGGTTGGCTTTGGTACCTTTGAAACAAGAGAAAGAGCTGCAAGAGAGGGTAAAAACCCCCAGACAGGCGCAAAAATCAAAATTGCTGCTTGCACAGTTCCCGCTTTCAAAGCTGGTAAAGCTTTAAAAGACCTGATCGCAAAATAATCGAACCACCACATAGCAAACGAGCTACACCTTTCGGTGTAGCTCGTTTTTCGTTTGTTGATATTTTAACTTTGAAAAATTTGTAAACTCGTTGTTAATATTATATAATTCGATTGACAAATTATGTTTACAGACCTATAATAAAATTAACTGATGAAGGGGGTAAAGGCGGTGAAAAAAAGTGTTTACAGTCTGGTACTGAGCGACAGCGTGGTCTTAGCAGCGGATAAGATGGCTGCAAAACGCGGCATGAGTCGCAGCAGCTATATTAACGAGGTCTTGGCAAAAAACCTTTCCTGCACCACGCCGGAAATGCGCATATCTGATATATTTGAGCATATGATTTCTGTTTTTGAGGGTCAAGAGCTCCGCCTGCAAAACAAACCTTCCGATGCAATGCTTTCATTTCTCGGTTCGGTAGGCTATAAATACAATCCAACCGCACGCTACTCAGTTGGGCTAAACCGAAATACCGAGGGAATCATCGGCACACTGAAAATATCCTTTCGTACACAAAACAAAGGCTTTACCGCTGCGCTGGCAGAGTATTTTCGCTTTGTCTCCCATTTGGAACGTACTTTTGCGCCGGAAGGAGCCGTCTTTTCTGTTGAACCGGGACGGTCTTTAAGAACGCTTGCCGTTCCCGCAGGAAGTTTATATTCTGCTAGGGAAACAAGCTGTGCCATTACCAACTATATCCGATTGACAGACCGCGCTTTAAACGTGTTTTTTCAGTACTATCCGAACCTGAGCCTGGCGCAATCCGCGGTAACAGAAGCGTATCAAATGTATGTAAATAAAGCAAAATATCTGATATGATAGATTTTAGCACGCACTTTTACTTATGATATAACAAGAAAGGAGAACCACTATGAATGCTCAAAAGTTTACACAAAAATCATTAGAAGCCATACAAAACGCACAAAACAAGGTAACAGAATATGCCAACGGGCAGATTTCGCAGATTCATCTGTTCTCCGCCTTAATTGAGGATGAGAACGGGCTGATTTATCAGCTAATGAAAAAAATGAACGCGGATAGCGACGCAATCAGACGTGCTGCAACAGATGCAATCGAAAAACTACCAAAGGTCTCATACAGTGCGCGGGATGGTGGCTCTGTATATATTGCAACTGAAGTCGAGCAGGCGCTTGTGGAGGCTGAGAAAAAGGCGCAGCAAATGAAAGATGACTATGTTTCTGTGGAGCATATCATGCTGGCATTATTTGATTGTCCGGATGCAGTGCTTAAGGAAATCTTTAAGCGTTTCTCGCTCACCGCCTCCACCTTTATGAGCGTTTTGGCATCTGTGCGCGGAAACACCCGCGTCACCTCCGATTCTCCCGAAGCCACCTATGACGTATTGAAAAAATACGGGCAAGATCTAGTAGAGTTGGCGAAAAACAACAAATTAGACCCCGTAATTGGACGCGACAGTGAAATTCGTAACGTCATTCGAATTTTGTCCCGCAAAACAAAAAATAACCCGGTTTTAATTGGTGAACCGGGCGTTGGTAAAACTGCCATTGCCGAAGGGCTTGCCCGCAGAATTGTTGCAGGCGATGTGCCGGATAGTTTAAAAGAACGCCACATTTTCTCCCTTGATATGGGCGCTTTGGTCGCCGGTGCAAAATTCCGCGGCGAATTTGAAGAACGGCTCAAAGCCGTATTGGAAGAAATTCGCAAGAGCGAGGGCAAAATCATTCTGTTTATTGACGAGCTACACACCATTGTGGGCGCCGGAAAAACAGATGGTGCCATGGACGCAGGAAATCTCCTAAAGCCCATGCTGGCACGGGGTGAGCTACACTGCATCGGTGCCACTACGCTGAACGAATATCGCCAGTACATTGAAAAGGACGCAGCCTTAGAGCGAAGATTCCAGCCGGTTTTAGCCCAGGAGCCAACCGTCTCTGACACCATTTCCATTTTAAGAGGTCTTAAAGAGCGCTACGAGGTATTTCATGGTGTAAAAATTCAGGACGGGGCGTTAATTTCTGCCGCTACCCTCTCTGACCGCTATATTTCCGACCGTTTTCTGCCCGATAAAGCGATTGACCTAATTGACGAAGCCTGCGCCATGGTGCGGACAGAGATGGATTCCATGCCGCAAGAATTAGACGAAATTTCCAGAAAGATTATGCAGCTGGAGATTGAAGAGGCGGCTCTTAAAAAGGAAACAGATAAGCTTTCTGTTCAAAGGCTGACAGACTTGCAAGCCACCCTTGCACAACAGCGGGAAACCTTTAAAGAATTAAAAGTAAAATGGGAAAACGAGAAAAAGGCAATCAATAAGGTACAAAATCTGCGCGGTGAGATTGAAGCCGTAAACAGTGAAATAGAACAAGCTGAGCGCAGTTATGACCTAAACCGCGCCGCAGAGCTGAAATACGGCAAGCTCCCCGCTCTGCAAAAGGAACTGGAGGAGCAGGAAGCATTGGCAGAACGCGCACAAAACACCACGGATAATATTTTGCGCGACCGCGTAACCGATGAGGAAATTGCGAAAATTGTCGGTCGCTGGACGGGCATTCCTGTCTCAAAACTGATGGAGGGCGAGCGGGAAAAGCTTCTCCGCTTACCGGATATTTTACACAAGCGTATCATCGGCCAGGATACAGCAGTAGAAAAGGTGTCCGATGCGATTTTGCGTTCCCGTGCAGGAATCCAAAGCCCGAACCGTCCCATTGGCTCTTTTCTTTTCCTTGGACCCACCGGTGTGGGCAAAACAGAGCTTGCCAAAGCATTGGCGGAAGCGCTGTTCGATAGTGAAAGCAACATCGTGCGCCTTGATATGAGCGAATATATGGAAAAATACTCCGTTTCCCGTCTCATCGGTGCACCGCCCGGATATGTGGGCTATGAAGAGGGCGGTCAGTTGACAGAGGCGGTGCGGCGAAACGCTTACTCTGTGGTCCTCTTTGACGAGGTGGAAAAAGCACACCCTGACGTGTTTAATATTCTGCTTCAGGTATTAGATGACGGCAGAATCACCGACTCTCAAGGCAGAACGGTAGATTTTAAAAACACCATTATCATCATGACCTCAAACCTCGGCTCCTCTTATCTACTGGAGGGTATTGATAAAAACGGCGAGATTAAGCCTGAAGCAAAGCAAGCTGTGGACGGTCTACTCAAGCAGCAATTCCGCCCCGAATTTTTAAATCGGCTGGACGAAATTGTATTCTACAAACCTTTGACGAAAGAGCAGATTGGAAAAATTGTTGATTTGATGGTGGAAAGTCTTAAAAAACGACTTTCGGAAAAACAGCTTTCTTTTGTGTTGACCGAGCAGGCAAAGGATTATGTGATTGCAGCAGGATTTGACCCGGTATTCGGTGCACGTCCTCTGCGCCGGTTTCTGCAAAGCAAGGTGGAAACCTTGGTTGCAAAAACCATGATTAAGCAAGACCTGCCGCCGGAAACAACAATGACCGTGGACTATGACGGAAATCAGTTAACCATTCATACAGCGTAACGAATAACGGAGTTTGATATTCTTTTGAACATCAAACTCCGTTATTCATTTTCTATATCTCTATGGTTTACCGTTGTCAAATAGTTTTTCTGACTCAAAAATCTTCCCAAATGCTCTGCCACGGAAACTGAGCGGTGCTTGCCACCGGTACAGCCAATCCCGATGACCAGCGCCTGCTTACCCTCCTTTGCGTATTGCGGAAGCAAAAAATAAATCATGTCTTCAAGCTTTTTCAAAAACGTCTGACTTTCCATACACGAAAGCGCATAATCGCTTACTGCCTGATCCTTTCCTGTCATAAATTTCAGTTCCTCATCATAAAACGGATTCGGCATAAAGCGCACATCAAACATCAAATCACAGTCCATCGGAATACCACGCTTGAATCCAAAGGAAAGAATGTTGACGGAAATAGGCTCATATTTTCTGGATGCGGATTCAAAGAGCGTCAGCATTTTCGACTTTAGCTCTCTTGTGAGCAAGCGGGAGGTGTCAACCACCAGGTCTGAATTTTTCCGAATTTCTGAAAGCAGTGCCCGTTCAAAACGGATCCCGTCTGCGATTCTGCCCGATGTAGCATGAGGATGCTTGCGCCGCGTTTCCTTATAGCGCTTTAGCAGCGTTTCGTCATCTGCGTCTAAAAATACCATGGCGCACTCGTTTCCGCGTTTTTTATACATGTCAATTTCCTCTGCCAGGTGGGTAACCAGCTCACCGCTTCTTGCATCCACCACAAAGGCAATTTTCGTGAAAGCAAAATTAGAATTCTGGCACAGTGTAATGAAACTGGAAAGAAGCGTCGGTGGCATGTTATCGATACAGTAATACCCGATGTCTTCTAAAATATGGATCGCCGTTGATTTTCCTGCACCGGACATTCCGGTGATAATTACCGTTTGCATAGCATGCTCCTTTCTTTGTTTTCATGTAAGCTCTTTCTATTTCTATCTTATCATATTTTTATAAAAATGTAAAAGATTTTTTTAAAAATGTGCATACTAAATAGCACAAATAAATGTATAAAGGAGCATTTTATGGTAGTTGCAGTGGAAGAAGGTCTAAATACAGTAAAATCCCTTTTAAGCTCCCGCGGTTTTTTGGTGGTGGATTTAAAAAGCGGTCGTCCATTTGACGCAGCAGTGTATCTAAACACCGGCATACTAGATATTCCCGTACGAACGGAAATCGCAGCCTCTGCTTCCGGGTTTGGCGGCACGTTTCTCGTTTCTGCCCGCGGAAGAACGGCAGAAGAAATTTACGCAATTTTAAGCCAAAAAACCTATGGCAATCTCTTTTAATTTTATTGATTTTTTTATTGAAATCCGACCTGTTATGGTGTATAATATAGTATTAGAGTAATAAGCTTATGTATATTATACCATGGAGTGTGAAAAATGAACAACTTGATTTATCTTGATAATAGCGCAACAACTCCGCTAAAGCCTGAAGTTTTGGACGCTATGATGCCGTATTTAACTGAGCACTACGGCAACCCGTCCTCCATATACACCATCGGACAAAACGCGAAAGCTGCTATCGAGGCAGCACGCGCGTCCATCGCAGATGCCATCGGCGCAAACCCAAACGAAATTTTTTTTACAGGCTGTGGCTCTGAGAGTGACAACTGGGCAATCAAAGGAATTGCCCGCGCAAAACAAAAAAAAGGAAAGCATATTATTTCCTCCGCCATCGAGCATCATGCTGTGCTCCACACGCTAAACGATTTAGAAAAGCAAGGCTTTGAGGTAACATATCTTCCCGTGGACGAGTTTGGAACAGTCAGCATAGACGATTTAAAGGCTGCAATCCGACCCGATACGGTTTTAATCACCATCATGACAGCAAACAACGAGGTTGGAACGATAGAGCCCATTTCTGAAATCGGTGCTATTGCAAAAGAGCACAAAATTGTGTTTCATACCGATGCTGTGCAGGCTGTCGGCACAATCCCCGTTGATGTTTCGGAAATGAACGTAGATTTGCTCTCTATGTCCGCGCATAAGTTTGGCGGTCCCAAGGGCGTTGGTGCACTGTATATCAGAAACGGTGTTCGCCCCGAAATTTTTATGCACGGCGGCGGTCAGGAGCGCTCCCGCAGAGCGGGCACGGAAAACGTTGCATCAATTGTCGGTATGGGAAAAGCAATTTCTCTAGCCTGCACGCATTTAGAGGAAAAACAGAAAAAAATCGCAGCGCTCCGAGACTATTTGATTCGGGGCATCCAGGACAAAATTCCGTATATTAAACTAAACGGTCACCCCGAGAACAGATTGCCCGGGAACGTGAATTTTTCCTTTCAGTTTATCGAGGGTGAATCTCTTCTCTTGCTTCTCGATATCAACGGGATTGCCGCTTCCTCCGGTTCTGCCTGCACAAGCGGTTCACTAGACCCCTCTCATGTGCTGCTTGCAATGGGTCTGCCCCATGAAATTGCGCATGGGTCGCTCCGTCTTTCCATCGGGGAACAGAATACAAAAGAGGAAATGGACAAAGTCTTAGAGATTTTGCCTCTAATTGTACAAAGACTTCGGGATATGTCTCCCTTATATGAAGCTGTGAAAAACGAAAACGCATAGAAAGGACAGTTTGGATATGTACAGTGAAAAAGTAATGGACCATTTCACCAATCCGAGAAATGTTGGTGAGCTTGCCGATGCAAACGCTGTCGGTCAGGTTGGCAACGCCAAATGCGGCGATATTATGAAAATTTATATGAAAATCGAAAACGACATCATAGAAGATGTTTCCTTTAAAACCTTTGGCTGCGGCGCAGCTGTCGCAACCAGCTCAATGGCAACAGAGCTGGTGAAAGGAAAAACCATCAAAGAGGCCCTTGCCCTCACCAACAAAGCCGTGATGGAGGCGCTGGACGGTCTGCCCCCCGCAAAGGTGCACTGCTCCGTTTTAGCAGAAGAAGCCATCAATGCAGCGATTGCAGATTACTATAACCGTCTTGGAATTGAGCCGGATGTCGAAATCCGCACCTCCTGCTGCTGCGGCGATTGCCACGCACATGACCATGAATAAAAAGAAAATTTTGCTCGGAATGAGCGGCGGCGTGGATTCCTCAGTCGCCGCTTTTCTGTTAAAAGAGCAGGGATATGAGGTTTTGGGTGCAACGCTTTTGCTCACCGAAACCGACGACGGCAGCGCGGCAAGGGACGCAAAAACCGTCGCAGACGCGTGCGGGATTCCGCACATCACCGTGGACATGCGCGATGCATTTCGTAAATCGGTAACGGATTATTTTGTTGCAGAATACAAAAACGGGAGAACACCAAACCCCTGCGTTGTGTGCAACAAAACCATTAAATTTGGTGAAATGGCAAAGCTCTCCGAACGCGAAGGGTGTGCATATCTTGCCACGGGGCATTATGCCAGAATTGATTATGATCCTAGAACCAATTGGTACGCATTAAAAAAAGCAGCGTGCAGAGAAAAAGACCAGACCTATTTTCTCTACACACTGACACAGGATATTCTTTCTAAAACCGTGATGCCCCTGGGGGAATACACAAAAGAGGAAATCCGTACGATTGCTGAAAATCACAGTCTCACCGTTGCACAAAAACGCGACAGTCAAGACATTTGTTTTATTCCCGACGGTAACAAAAACCGTTATTTGGAGCGTTTTTTGCCTGCAAAGAAGGGTGCATTTTTAGATGCCAACGGAAATGTAATCGGAACCCACCAAGGCGCCTATCGCTACACAGTCGGTCAGCGAAAGGGATTGGGCATGGGATTTGGAAAACCAATGTTTGTGCTATCTGTTTGCACCGAGAACAACACGGTAACACTGGGAGAAGCCGGCACAGAATTTTCAAGCGGATTTTGGATTGAAAACTGCAACTTTCCGTTTACGGACACGCCGCCTGAACAGCTCTCCTGTTTATGTAAGATACGTTACAGCGCAAAGGAAGTTCCCTGCCGCATCGAACGGGAGGAGAACATGTACCGCGTGATGCTAGACGCACCTGCCAGAGCGATCACGCCGGGGCAGGCAGCCGTTTTCTACGATGGTGATACGCTCCTCGGCGGCGGAACAATTATAAGGACTTTTGAATCAGTTCAGCAGTCTGAATCTTTTCGCTGAGTTCTTGGGGTTGGGCGATCACCACATGGTCAAAGGAATCGACTAATCGCCATAAAAGTATTTTTTCCTGTTCGTCCAGTCCACGATCAACGATAAATAACGCGCATTTTTGCTCCATGCTGCGTTCTAAAGCATGGCGTACATCAATTTCCAAGCTTTCCATGCTATGATGTACAGAAAGCAAAATAAAGTCCTTTCTGCGAAAGCCAGAAAAACGCACAATCAGCCAGTCGCCAAGTTCATAAAAGATATGTATGAGCGCATAACAAATTAAAAATAAAACTACTCCATCAAAAAATAGATTGCCCGTCATAATATGTACTCTCCCCAATGTTCTTTTATTACATATTATGAAAAGGCAAACATTATGTGCAGCCATGCGCATAAAAATGTACAGTTATGCAAAAAATGATGAAAAACCCATCAGGAGGTATCTGTATGCGAGACGAAAAACAAAAAGTTGTGTTAATCGGAACGGGATTTGTTGGTATGAGCTACGCCTATGCACTACTCAATCAAAATGTGTGTAATGAGCTAGCCTTAATCGACATCAATAAAGAAAAAGCACGCGGCGAAGCCATGGACTTAAACCACGGGCTTGCCTTTTCCGGTGCCAATATGCGTATCTACGAAGCAGACTACGACACCTGCCACGACGCAGACATTGTGGTAATTTGCGCAGGCGTTTCCCAAAAACCGGGCGAAGACCGTCCGGAGCTGTTGCAACGAAACACTGCGGTGTTCAAATCAATTGTAGACCCCGTTGTGGCTTCGGGTTTTACGGGCATTTTTCTGGTTGCCACCAACCCCGTTGACGTAATGACCCATGTAGTTCGCACACTGTCCGGCTTCGACCATCACAGAGTAATCGGCACAGGCACAACGCTTGACACCGCACGGCTTCGGTTTTTGCTGGGCGAATATTTTGCTGTTGATCCGAAAAATGTGCATGCCTATGTCATCGGTGAGCATGGAGAAAGCGAGTTTGTTCCCTGGTCGCAGGCGATGATCGGAACAAAATCCGTAGAGGGAATCATCAGTTCCTACGGAGATCGTTTTAAAAAATCCGATATGAACGAAATTGGTGAAAAGGTAAAAAATGCCGCGCAGGAAATTATCCGCGCAAAACAGTCCACATATTACGGCATCGGCATGGCACTGGTACGCATTACCAAGGCAATTCTGCGCAACGAAAACAGCATTTTGACCGTTTCCTCGTATTTAAACGGAGAGTACGGACAAACTGATGTTTATGCAGGCGTTCCCTGCATTGTTGGAAGAAACGGCGTTCGCAGTCAGCTCACCTTATCCTTGACAGACGATGAGCTTGCAAATCTTAAAACCTCCTGCGATGTGCTAAGGGAGTATTATAAAGAGACGAATTTAGCGGGTGCACCAGATGCAAACTTATAACTGAATGAACAAGATGCCGCGTCGCATCTTCTTGCATATTATTGCAATGCTTGGCGACACGGGCCCGAAAATTGAAAATGAAGTGAAAAAAGCGATACAGGATGGCAATGTAGGCCATCCTGTATCGCTTTTTTGGGGGATGAGGGTTATCTTAACATCAGTTACCAACCAAACCAGTCAAAGAAATCAGAAGGATATTGCTGAGCTCCCGGGTTTGCATCTTGCTTCGGAGCTGATGTCCGGGGTATCTCCTCTATGGGCTGCTCTTCCTGTAATGTGATGGTAAAGGTCTTAATTTCTCCGTTTCTTGATACCTCAACCGCAACCTGGTCGCCAACCTTGCACTCGTCTCTAATTTCATTGATGTTGTCAATTGAGGTAATTTCCTGACCTTTGAATTTTAAAATCACATCGCCAGGCTGAATACCGCCCTGTTCCGCGGCGCCGCCTTCGATCACGGACTGAACATAAACACCAACGGGAATGCGATTTGCTTTTGCAATGCTCTCGGTTACATTGATACCAGTGATGCCAACCAAGGGTCTTCCCTTCACGTATCCGTGTTCAATGATTGATTCTATCACAGGAATCGCCTCGTTGATAGGAATGGCAAAGCCAAGACCTTCAATGTCATATCCCGTGGATTTTGCAGTGTTAATGCCGATCACTTGACCGTAAATGTTGATGAGCGCACCACCAGAGTTTCCAGGGTTAATCGCCGCATCGGTCTGGAGCATCGTCATTTGTCTATCTTCAATCACCATTGTTCTGTTAATGGCACTGATATAGCCTACGGTCAGTGTGCTCTCCAGAGCCTCCTGCAAGGGGTTGCCGATTGCAATCGCCATATCACCTACGCGGAGAACAGAAGAGTCACCGAGTTCTGCAAAGGGAAGCTCCTGCTCTGTTTGCACCTTTAAAATAGCAAGATCTGTTCTCGCATCTTTTCCAACGATCTGCGCATCAAAGGTTTGGTTTGCAACGGTTTTCACAGTAATAATAGAAGCACCGTCAACCACATGGTTGTTGGTTACAATATAACCGTCGGCCGTTAGGATGACACCTGAACCGCTGGAAGTTGCCGCAGAGCTTTGCAGATAATTGTTGTTCCCTTGAGAGGTTACGATTATACTGACAACGGCAGGTGAAACCTTGTCATATATATCAGGAACTGCCATAACGCTACCGCTTTGCGCCACTACATTTTCAGCGCCCGCATTGTTTTCAGGAGTAACAGTTGCCGGTGTGCCTGCAATGTTGAGTACATTGCCTGCCGGTTTATTCAATTGCATATTGCCTGCCCGTCCTAAAAAAAGGAAGAACATGCAAAAACAAACCACCACGGTTAGAACTGAGCTTAAAACTGCAAGCACAATGGGGTTACGAAAAAAATGCCTTTTTGGTTTCGGCCTGTAGATAGAAAGGGCTTTATCCTCAGAAATCGTTCCGCTCATTACCGGCGCATATTCATCTTCATACCACTGGTATTCATGATGCTCTGTATCAGATTCTCGCGCTGGATTCACTTCTTTTTCAGAATCGTGATGTGCAATAGCAGATTCGCTTGATTCCTCTTTTTGCGCATGTTTCTCTGAATCATTTATATAGTCATTAAACTGTTCCATACCAAATCCCTCCACTATGAGATAAAGTCACTAAATCTTTTTGTATATTTCTATCATAACCCATTTTTTTTACATTGGTATGAACAATTTGTAAATAGTCATGATTTTTTCGCTTTTTTCTTTCGTTTCCCGCACCAACACAGAACAAGGTAACAGATGCCAACACCTGCCAAAGCACCAGAAAAATCGATGAAAACATCAAGAAAATTCCCGCTCCGTTCGCTGACAAAAAGCTGATGCACTTCGTCAGTTATAGAATAGACCATACAGTAACCACCAGAAATCAGAGCGCTTAATCCTTTCTTGAGTCGATAGCTTCGCGCAAGAGAAAAGGTTAAAATGCCCAAAATCATAAATTCTGCAAAATGTCCTACCTTGCGCACAAGAACATGGCAGATACCAAAAAAGGCCTGCTCTGCTTCTATTGATACAGGCAGAATCTTCTCTATCATATTCATCAAAGCTTGTGCAATGGGTTCACTGATCGAGCCGGATTCCGTACCGGTTGCGCTGGAAAAGGAGAAAATTTGAACAGACATAAGGACAACTGCCAGCCACAATAAACATTTCTTTATCATAAAAAAGTTCTTCCCTTCAGAAAACAAATGTTGTACAAATGAAACAGAGGCTGCAACATTTTGCTGCAACCTCCACATTTTAATAATAATAGTAATAATACTTTTCCCGAGAGCGGTAATATGTCCGAATCATTGAGTCAGAGGACCCATTCAACATGATACCCAAGATCGTAGCTTTGGCAAAATTCAATGATGCAACAGCATCTTTTACCTTTTTCAGATGGGTTTTACGCTTTCTTGCAATCACTACAACACCACTGACAAACTTTGTCAACTGCAATGTTTCTGAAACAATGCCAACCGGCGGTGTATCTATAAAAATATAGTCATACTGCTCTGCCAATGTTTCAAATAAGTCACCAACCGAATCCATCATCAAAAGCTCTGAGGGGTTCGGAGGGATAGTGCCGGAAAATAAACAATCAAATTTCACTTCGTCGTCATGATATATTACGTCCGAAATTGCAGAAAAACCGCCTAATACATCCGAGATACCTTTGCGTTTTCTGCCCGAGTAAATAAAACGCTCCATTCTGGGACGTCTTAAATCCGCGTCAATAATCAAAACCTTCGCCCCTGTATCTGCAAATGCTGCAGCTAGGTTCAAACAGGTAGTTGTCTTTCCGTCGCCCTGCTCTGCACTGGTGAACATAACAATTTTTGCTTTTTCAGTTTTTTTGCCTGCCAGGGCAAACATCAAATTTGCTCTGGCGTTTTTATAGGATTCCGACACGTGAAGCAAATGCCTATGCAGATGCTGTACATCTTGTTTGTGTGCCAATCCCTCTGAAACTTTTTTCAAATACATATATCTACCCCTACCTTTTATTGGGTAATCCGTTTTCGAATTGCTTGGTTACTTTACTGTGTATCATCAGCGGACTTTGCATTGTCCACAGTTTTGGACTGCTTCGTTTTTTTCTCCTCATCCTTCTTGGAATTGATAGCAAAATGAGGAATCTCGCCCAGTACAGGATATTCAAACTGCTCAGCAATCTGCTCTGCACTCTTTACTTTATTGTCAAGCATTTCAATGACAAATACAATAATTGCACTCAAAAGCAAGCCTACAAGCATACCAGCCTGAATATTCTTGCTGATATTCGGAGAAGAATAGTGCGTCGGATATTCCGGTTCGTCCAGAATTTTAACACTACCACCCTCAACGACGCTACTAATCTGTTCTTCCGCCAGATTGGTGATTGTTTGGGCAATGATATATGCATGCATTGGATTTGCAGATTTTACAGAGATAATCAGAATTTCCGTTTCGTTCTTAGATGTCATAGAAAGCATGCTAAGGAGCTGATCATGCGTATAACCCAGTGCACTTTCTGTTGCTACTTTTTTCAAAAACACATTACTTGTCAAAACTTCTGCATAGGTCTGAACCAGCTCTTTACGCACCATAATGGTGCTTAAATTTACGTCTGTTATTTCCTGCGCAACAATATCATTGGTGTTCTCCGTATAGAGAGAACCTGCTGATTCATAAATTGGGGTCACAAATGCTGCAGTATATACGCCTGCAACGATACCACCGATCAGAATTCCGATCACCAGCGCCCACCATTTATGCAAATAAAGTTTAAGTAAATCCATTAAGTTAATTTGCTTATCCACTTGCGTTCTCCTTAATCGGGTATTATGATATTTTTCACATAAGCACCACTTGCCGGCAGATAAATATCCATCAGCGGCTCATACGTTTCAAACACAACATAAAATGTCTGATTTGCACCAACTGTAAGTCCTGTGTTTTTCTTCAGCATGGATGCAAACACCTTGTCCACACCAATCATTCCAACGGATTTGTCATTGATGACGCATTTTGCAATCAGTGTCACACGTTTTCCATCCTGATACGTCAACGAGGGATAATAAGTCAGTGAAATACTTGTGTTCTGCGTGCTTTTCACCAGTGTTTCCACTTCTTTTAAGAACGCAGTATAGACAAACGCACATTCGTTTGCAATGCGATAGTATTCAACTGGTTTTGCATTGTTGCTCTTTAGGTTATAGAGTTCAGTAGGAACGCTCTCAATGATGCCGTGATAATCTGCATTATTTGCAGGATAGTTTGTCAGGTTTTTACTTAGGCTGACGTTAAACTTATCACCATCAGAATTATAACTTAATTCCAAACCAATTTGATCATCCAACAAAAGAAGCATGACTGCTACATCTTTTACGGTAGCAATTCTCTGTGCGCCAAGCTTTTCACCTGCGCTAAACTTTATGCCATGTTCCGCTGCATAAGACAGACAGAGATTTTCCATGGCCGTACTGTTTGCTCCAACGCAATCAGAATAATATGCGTCAGACACACCAAGGTTTACGGTTCTGCCGCCTCTTCTGTATAAACCATATAACAACGCAGAGAGAGTGTCTTGCACGGTTGCTTTTTGGTTTGCTTTCTCTACTGTATAATATTCGCTTCCCCATACTTTATGCGCAAGAATATACAGATCCTTTGCATAAGGATGTTTAATAAATTCGCTTTCATCAATATCCATATAGCTGATGGACTTTCCGCCTGCGCCCAAAGTCGTTGCAGCTCTTGCAACTTCTGCATTTGTCAATGTTTTGTCCGCAGAATATGCTGTTCCTTCAAAAATGTTGACGCTTGCATAAACTTTACTGAGCAACTTCTCGCTTACAACATCTTTAAAATTATAACGTTTATTTTCTGAAACGACCGTTCTTGCGCGAAGAATCAGTGTTGCCGCTTCAGCACGAGTTAAAGCACTGTCAAGTCTTAAATTATAACCGTCATCGCCCTGGATTAAGCCAATGGTGTATGCCCAGGAGGTGGCGTCTTGATTCGTGCCTTGTTTTGATATAGCATACGGTGCGTCGTTGTTTTTCGGCGAACCGTTTCTTTTCCAAATTAAATTAATAACATCCGAACGAAGCATTTCCTTGTCCGGATATATTTTTCCGTCTACGGGCTCTAAGCCGGACCATACAATGTAATCGTATGCCCAATGCTGAGAAGAAATATCGGTCAGTTTTCCGCTGTACGCACGATCCCACTTTCCGATCATTTTTACAAATTCTGCACGAGTTACAGTTTTCGACGGCTGAAATGTTCCATTTTCATAGCCGTTTACTGTTCCCTCGCTTACTAAGGTCATCACGTTTCCGTATGCCCAGTGCTCCTTCGGCAAATCCGAAAAGTCTGCTGCAAGAGCCGTTATACAAAGTGATGCTGTCATAAGGAATGTAATCAGCAGAGATACTGCTTTTTTCATGATACAATCACTCCTAAAATAAGGTTTCTTTCACCAAGTCAACTGCCTCTTTTGAGATATTGCATCCAAGCTCATAAATCGGCGTGCTGACTAGAATCTGATTGATGATATCCATATGCTGATTCATCAATTCAGAAAACACAGGCTTTTTCGTTTCGCTTAAGAGTCTCGCTACTGCCTCAATGGTCGGTAGCTTTCGAATTGAATTTTCTTTTGCCTGCTTTAAAAATACAATACTGCGCAAAGGCGCACAAATATTTTCGTTAATTTCTGTTTTTCCGCTCCAGGGGGTTCCAAAGCAATAAAGCCCTGTCCCTTGTGGGCGAATAATTGGTGTGTCGTCATTGAACAAGATAACATCCTGCGGGTAAAAAGTTTTCCACATCCCCGTATGTGTAGACTTTCCCGTTTCCGATGGTGCCGAAAATAAAACGCCTTTTCCGCGATACGCAACAGCCGCCGAATGAAGTACAGTGCTATTGCGAACCGTTTGACAAAAAGCAAAAACCTCTCCTAAAACATGGTGAAGTAGGTAGTCCGTTGTCACGTCTAGATGGTCTTTAATATCAACATATTCAATTACAGCATTTTCACACATTTTGTCAATGTCAACACGGATCAGGTTGACACGGTATTTGGAAAACTGCTTGATGGCAGAATATCCATCATCGCCTCTGTCTATCCAATACCATGCATCAAGCCGGCGAAAATCTCTTCCCGCCGGCACCTTGATGCAATGATTCTCTTTGAACGTAACGCGAAGGTCAGCAGAATCACTTCTGCTGTCCTCCACGCGATATGCATTCAATCTGCGCTCGAGATATTCACTTTTGAAGCCCTCGACGCGCAATAACTCGTCTGCAATTCGATATAGCATGTAATTAGCTTATAACCAGTTCGCCGTCTTTTTTAAGACCGGTGCCGCTTTCAGAAAGCGCCATAGCAACCAGTTCGCCCTGAGAAGCTGTAGATGTAGCGCCTTTATAAACGGTTGTGGGAACTGCAGCGATATTTTCTTTTAACTGTAAATCCATCACTAAGATGGCCGGTTTTTCATACTTTCTCATAATATCTCTACCTCCCAATTACTCTGCTACTGTTACTGCTTCAACTGTACCAGCATCAATGATTTTGTAGCCACCGTTTACTCTGTAGTAAACTGCAACGTGATATTCTGTATCTGCTGCAATCCACGCACCGTTGTCACTGCTATCAATCAGCTGAACTGCAAAGTGACCGCTTTGAGCTTTACCTTTTGCTGCGTAAACGCCTGTGCCAGGAAGAGCTGTTGCGTCTGTGTCAATCGGTGTTGCAGAGAAAATGATACCACAGTCGTCGGTACCTTCAACTCTAGCCAGAACAGAAATCTTTCTGTTGCCTTTTGCTGCTGCTACATCGCCAGCTGTGCCTTCAACTTCATCAGCTGTACCATCAGATACAATTGCTGCTGCGTCTACTACACTACCGCTGGATACGATGTTTTCTTTTAATTCTGTGTTAACCGTCAAGGTAACATCAGATGTCAGTTTTGCGCTGAATGTAACAGCAAGTTTGCCGTCTGCATGTTCGAATGCGCTAACTGTTGCACCATCTGCTTCAACACTTGTGATTTTTTTGGTATCATCAAGTTCATAAGCGATGCTGCATGTTGTTTCTTCCGTAGGAATTTTAACGGAAGCTGTGTCCAGTGTCACCGTGAAACCATTAACTGTAGAAGGTTTAGCTTCAGTAGCACCTGTCTGACCGATTTTTACATCGCTCTTCAGGTTCGCGGCATCTGTTACATAGTTAAATGTAACGGCACCTGTGTTGTCTGCGGTGTCCTGGTTTACGTACAACGGATTACTTCCATCGTAAACGTAGTACGTTACTTCGTTGCCGGCACCTGCACCTGTTACTTGAGCTGTAACAGATACTTTGGTCTGACCTTCGCCATAGTATGTTGTGGTTGTTCTAACGCCTACTTCTGCACTAGCAGAAATAGCAAAAGAACCAACAACTGCTAACGCAGCGGTCAAAGCGGCAATCTTTTTGAATACCCCTGTCTTAACCATTTCTTTTCCTCCTTTTAATATTTGCTTAAAATTTAAAAAACCCGGGGATAATTTTATTTCAGCGCGTGAAGTGCGCCATCCTGCAAATAATAAGTTTTGTCGCACACCGCCAAAACTTCCTTGCGGTGCGAAACGATGATACAAGTTTTGCCTGTCATTTCCTTGATGTGTCTGAGCAGGTTTTCTTCTGTTTTTATATCCAATGAGGAAGTTGCCTCATCTAACAGCAAAATCGGTGCGTCAAAATAAAGTGCTCTTGCAACGGCTATGCGCTGCACCTGACCTTCGGAAAGTCCGTGCCCTTTTTCACCGAGCACTGTGTCTAATCCATCCGGCAGTCCTGCCACAACATCTGTCAGTTGTGCCAAGTAGAGTGCCCGCTTAACCTTTTCTTCATCGGCATTTTCTTCGGCAAAGGTAATGTTATCGCGAATGGTACCCGATAAAATCATGTTGCCCTGCGGTACATAAGAAAACAGGTTTCTTGCACCGGTACCGAGCGGAACAGTCACTCCATTTGAAAGCTTTAAGGAAACGTTGCCACTGTCAGGCGAAATCACAGAAAGCAGAAGTCGCGTTATGGTGCTTTTTCCTGCACCGGACGGTCCACAAAGAGCGATAAACTCACCCTTTTTGACGGTTAAGTCAATATTTTTCAATACAGAAACATTATCATACGAGAAATTGACATGTTCAAGCTGAATTTCCTCAAATGTTTCTGCTGCGCCATCAGGCAGAAATGACACCTCTTCGTCGGGAAGTGTTTCCAGGTCCATCAAGCGCTGCGCTGAGGCAGACACCATATAGCTTTGCGGAAGCAACGATGCAATTTCGCGAAACGGCGACTGCAACTGATTCACCAGGCCTAGCACGGCAGTTACCGTACCAAAAGTGATAAGCCCTAAGCTCAGCCGATATACGCTCCATGCTAAGGCTGCGTAATAACCCGCTGTAATGGCTACGAAAAACATGACGTTAGATAGAATTCCAACCGTAGACCGTTTTACATTCAGCCGGAAATTAACTTGCTGCAATTCCTGCGACCGGCTACGCATGTTTGTTTCTCTGCCAAAGGCTTTTACCACCAGAAAATTCTGAATGGTTTCCTGCAGAAAGGAACGAACCTTTCCGTCACTTTCTCTGCATTGCAGATGAAGTGTTTTTATTTTCTTTTTATAAATATATGCAGCCAGCAAAATAATCGGCCCGAAGGCTAAGCACGCCAGTGCAAAGTATTTATCCAATGTGTAAAGTGCGGCAAAACTGAAAATAACTTTCGAAAAAAGCGCTACTGCATTCGGAATGATTTCCGTCGTTTTTTCTGAGACCATCGAAACGTCGCTAACCAACCGGCTTAAAATCTCGCCCGAATGAATGGATGAAACGCTTCTGTAGTCCTGTTTCATCAGTTTATAGAAAAGCTCTGTCCGGATGGACATGGTAAGCTTGCCGCTTATGGTAATATGTACTCTAATGTACACAATCTGAAGTATTAGCTGCAAAATCAAAAGTCCTGCCAGAAGCAAAACGCTGTTTTGCACGTTGCCCTCTGCCTGCCCGGTTGCCGCATCAATCAGGTTGCGGGAAACAAGCGCAAACCGCACGGAAATATAGGAAATTCCCGCCGCGATTACAACTAAAAGAATCAATCCCGGAAGATGCGGACGGATGCGTTTTCCAATCCATGCCAAAGCGCCATTATTTCGTTTCAACGGCTACCCCGCCTTTCCGGATGGTTCTAAAAATCCTATTCGCAAACGAATCCGTTTGTCTTTAAAAGTGCTATAAACTCGGTAACGTCTGCCTGCGCGGTTTTTGCATCCAAGCCCTCGTATTCTTCCATCAAAGCCTTGGCAAGCGCATCTTCTGTGCACTCGTTTGAAAGTTTCTCCCAAAGGAATGCGCCGCTTTCGTTCAAGGATACTGCAACGGCAAAGTCTACAATATTATCACCTGTCGGAACAACAATGTAATCATCTACGATTTTCTTTACAATAAATCCCTCTTTGATTTTCATAACTGCCTCCAACAGATAAACATAGCCATATACACTACTATATACTATGACTTATACTAAGTTTAACATAACGCACAACAAATGTCAAGCATGAAATAATTTTTTTTTGTAATATTTAACAGACAAAAATAAGGAAGCCGTTAAAATCGGCCTCCTTATTTGATTTCGTTAATGTTATAAGGCGTTGTCTGATAGACGAAATAATTGAGCCAATTGGAATAAAACAGGTTCGCACAGGACCGCCACGTCACTTTAGGCGGAAGATTCGGGTCGTCATTTTCAAAATAGTTATACGGAATGTCAATCTCTTTTCCTGCATTTTTGTCCCGCAGATATTCTTTCTTTAACGTGTCGGCATCATATTCCGAATGACCGGTTACAAAAATCTGTCTACCCAGATTGGTTGCGACAACATAAAGCCCTGCTTCTTCGGACGATGCTAAAATTTTGAGTTCCGGTACCTTTTCCACATCTTCACGACGCACGTCTGTATGCCGAGAATGGGGAACATAAAACTCATCATCAAATCCACGAAATAGAATTGCGGTTTTTCTGTCCAGCGTATGCTTATATACACCAAACAGTTTTTTGTCCAGCTGATACTTCGGTACACCGTAGTGATAGTAATGACCCGCTTGCGCGCCCCAACAGATATGAAGCGTGCTGGTTACGTTGGTTTTGCTCCACTCCATAATTTCCTTGAGTTCGTCCCAATATTCCACATCTTCAAATTGCATGTGTTCTACCGGTGCGCCCGTAATCACCAATCCGTCAAACTTTTGGTCTTTCACCTCGTCAAAGGTTTTATAGAAGTTGAGCAGATGTTCTTTGGAGATATTTTTTGATTTATGGGTCTTGGTGTGTAGCAGTTCTAGTTCCACCTGAAGCGGAGAGTTTCCCAGAAGGCGCACAAACTGCGTCTCTGTTTCAATCTTCGTGGGCATCAGGTTTAAAATTGCAATTTTTAATGGTCTGATGTCCTGCGTGATTGCCCGCGTTTCGGTAATCACGAATATATTTTCTTCCTGCAGAATCGCCGTTGCCGGCAAATCGTTGGGTATTTTAATCGGCACGCATACCACGCTCCTGCCCTTTTTATTTTGCGGTTACTTTATGGAACACTTTCTTACCTTTTTTAATTACAATGCCGTCCTTGAACCGTGTTTTGGAAACCGTGTATGCCGGGTCTGTGATTTTCTCATCGTCTACCGATACACCGCCCTGGGTAATAAGCCGTCTTCCCTCACCCTTGGAAGGAATCAGTTTGACTGCCAGCATAATATCCAAAAGTGACGCTTCGTCTGCCAGTTCATCGGCTACAAGCTCTGTAGAGGGCATATTTCCGCCTGCTCCGCCGGCAAAAATGCTTTCTGCTGTCTGTTTTGCTTTATCCGCTTCTGCTTCGCCGTGTACCAGTTTGGTTACCTCGTAAGCCAAACGGACCTTTGCACGATTCAGCTCTGCGCCTTCCCATTTTTCCATTTCACGGATTTCTTCCATGGGAACAAATGTTACCATCTTTAACAGTCTGCAAACATCGGCGTCATCCACGTTTCTCCAGTACTGGTAGAACTCATAGGGAGATACTTTTTCAGGATCGAGCCAAAGTGCGCCTTTTGCGGTTTTACCCATCTTCTTACCGTCACTAGTGGTAAGAAGTGTGAAGGTCATGCCATACACTTGATCATTTTCCTTACGGCGAACCAAATCAATACCGCCTAGGATATTACTCCACTGGTCGTCACCGCCCAATTCCATTTTGCAGCCGTAACTTTTATAAAGCTGGAGAAAATCGTAGCTCTGCATCAGCATATAGTTGAATTCAATGAAAGACAGACCCTTCTCTAAGCGCGTCTGGAAGCATTTTGCGCGCAGCATTTCATTTACAGAGAAGCATGAGCCGATGTCTCTTAGAAACTCAATATAGTTCAGCGGCAAAAGCCAATCTGCATTGTTTACCATAATGGCTTTTCCATCAGAAAAGTCCACAATGGAGGAAAGCTGCTTTTTAAAGCATTCACTATTGTGCTTGATGGTTTCAACGGTCATCATCTGGCGCATATCCGTTCTGCCGGTGGGGTCTCCAACCATCGCCGTACCGCCGCCAACCAGGGCAATGGGGCGATGACCTGCGTTCTGCATATGGCGCATTACCACCATCTGCAGAAAATGGCCGACATGAAGGCTGTCTGCCGTGGGGTCAAAGCCAATATAAAAGGTTACCTTTTCCTTACCCAGAAGTTCACGGATTTCGTTCTCATGAGTGGTCTGTGCGAGCAAGCCGCGTTCCTTTAATATATCAAAAACGTTTTCCACTGTCTTTCTCTCCTAACTGTTTTTATCGCTTGTTTGCGAGCATATTTATAACAAGTATAGCATAGATTTCATTCGATTGCAACCTAAAATTATCGGATCGCTGCCAACGCCTGCTTGATGTCTTCAATGATGTCGTCGCTGTTTTCAATGCCGACAGACATACGAATCAAGTCAGCCGGAACACCTGCCAAAACGAGCTGTTCATCGGTGAGCTGTCTGTGGGTGGTGGAAGCGGGGTGCAAAACACAGGTTCTTGCATCGGCAACGTGAACCACCATCTGCGCAAGCTTTAAGCTTTCCATAAACTTCACAGCAGCCTCTTTCCCGCCTTTAATGCCAAACGAAATAACGCCGCATGTGCCCTTGGGCATATATTTGTTTGCCATCGCATACTGCGGGTCAGTCGGAAGACTGGGGTAATTTACCCAGGAGATGTCGTCGCAGGAAGCTAAGAACTCTGCAACCGCCAAAGCGTTTTTGCAATGACGCTCCATGCGAAGATGCAGTGTTTCCAAGCCAAGATTTAGAATGAACGCTGCCAGGGGGCTCATCTGAGAGCCGAGGTCACGCATCAGCTGCGCTCTTGCTTTTACAATATATGCTTGTTTTCCAAAAGTATCCGTGTACACTACACCGTGATAGGATTCGTCCGGCGTGGTCAGTTCAGGATAGTTGCCTTTTGTCCAGTCAAAATTACCGCTGTCAATCAGACAACCACCTACGCAGGTTGCATGACCATCCATGTATTTTGTAGTGGAATGAGTCACAATATCTGCGCCAAACTCAAAGGGACGGCAGTTAATCGGCGTTGCAAAGGTGTTGTCAATAATCAGCGGCACATTAT
>JAZNIA010000070.1:0-3624 GCA_045577195.1 Congzhengia sp. | reverse complement strand
GTTTTTTCATAATTTAAATAAAAAGATAAATACAAAAAACGCCTGCGGCATATACCACAGGCGTTTTTTATTGTCTCGTTAGATTATGCTTTGTTTACTGAACCAAACAGTTCCATTTTTTCTTTTACGGTTGCTTTGATCGCTTCCGCTCCGGGAGCTAAGAGTTTTCTCGGATCGAATCCCTTGCCCTCTAAGTCCTTGCCTGCTTCAATGTATTTTCTGGTTGCAGCAGCAAAGCTGAGCTGACATTCCGTGTTTACGTTGATTTTGGAAACGCCCAAAGAGATTGCCTTTTTAATCATGTCCTCAGGAATACCTGTTCCGCCGTGGAGCACCAAAGGCATGGGATCTGTTGCCTTGCCGATTTCCTCTAACACGTCAAAGCGCAGTCCACCCCAGTTCGCGGGGTATTTACCGTGAATGTTACCAATACCTGCAGCCAGCATATCCACGCCCAGATCTGCAATCTGTTTACATTCATTTACGTCTGCCACTTCGCCGCCGCCGACAACACCGTCTTCCTCGCCGCCGATGGAGCCAACCTCTGCTTCAACAGAAATACCCTTTTCATGGGCAATCGCTATGATTTCTTTTGTTTTTTCAATATTTTCATCAATGGCATAATGGGAACCATCAAACATAACGGAAGAGAAACCCGCTTCAATGACTTTTTTGGCGTGTTCATAGCTGCCGTGGTCTAAGTGCAGTGCAACGGGAACAGTAATTCCCAGCTCTTCAATCATGCCCTCTACCATGCCGACAACTGTTTTGTATCCGCACATATACTTGCCTGCACCCTCAGAAACACCTAAAATTACAGGCGAATTCAGTTCCTGCGCAGTCTGAAGAACGGCTTTTGTCCATTCTAAGTTGTTGATATTAAACTGACCAACCGCATATTTTCCCGCCTTTGCCTTTGTTAACATTTCCTTTGCTGATACTAACATTTACCTTCCTCCTAAAAGCTAAACCTTAAGTTTATATTTTCTTTTTCCATACAATATTATACTGTGAAATGAAAAATTTGTCAAGAAAAACAAAATGATATATAGATCACTCTTGTAAAATGTTACGCGAACAAAATTGGCATCTAATCTGCAAGGATTGACTTATTTCGTTTTTAAAGCTTATCACATGATATAGAACATGTGATATATGAGAAAAAAGGGACTGCGAAATATCACAATCCCTTTTTTGCACATTGTCCTTTGTAATGCATCCTAGCTTATTGTTCCGATATAATCTTCCAGTTCACTTTTAATCACCGTTACGCGCGGACCGTATATCACCTGCACACCGTTTCCTTTTCGGATAACGCCCGATGCGCCCGTTTGACGAAGTGCTGCATCATCCACCTTATCAGAATTTTTCACGGTAATTCTCAGGCGGGTTGCACAGCAGTCCAAATCGGAAATGTTTTCTTTTCCGCCCAGTGCCAATAAAATGTTTGCCGCACGGTCACTTGCCTGCGCATTTCCCTTCGCCTCGTTATAATCCTTTCTCGTATAAAGCTTTGTTTCCTCGCTATCGTCTTCTCTGCCCGGCGTTTTATAATTGAATTTGCGGATTAAAATGCCAAACAGGAAATAGTAAATCACAAAATATACCACACCCACTAGGATGATATAAATCCAGTTTGTCTTTGCGTTTCCGGGCAAAATACCAAAGAGCAAAAGGTCTATAAAACCGCCGGAGAATGTCATGCCGACCGCAACGCCGAAAATGTGCATTAGCATAAAGGAAAGGCCTGCCAGCACGCAGTGAATGATATAAAGAAGGGGTGCTACGAACAAAAAAGTAAATTCCAACGGTTCGGTGATACCTGTTAAAAACGCTGTGAGCGCTGCACCAAATAAAAGACCGCCCGCCACACGTTTCTTTTCTTTTTTTGCACACTGATACATCGCCAGTGCCGCGCCGGGAAGACCAAACATCATAAAGGGGAATTTACCGGACATAAAACGGCACGCCTCGACACTGAATCGCGTTGTGTTAGGTGAGGCAAGCTGTGCAAAGAAGATGTTTTGCGCACCTGCAATGTTTGCACCGTCAATCATCATTGTGCCACCAACGCCGGTCTGCCAGAACGGAAGATAAAAGACGTGGTGTAACCCAAAAGGAATTAAGGCGCGTTCAATGATACCGTATATCCATGTGCCCGCGTAACCACTTCTCGTTACCAAATCACCCAACGCATAAATCCATGTCTGAATCACCGGCCACAGGAAGAACATGACCGCACCCACCACAATATAAACAAGCGTGGAAATAATCGGAATAAATCGTGTTCCGCCAAAGAATGAAATGGCATTTGGCAGCTCAATTTTATAAAACCGGTTGTGCAGCCATGCCACACCCAGACCAACAATAATACCGCCAAAGACGCCCATTTCCAGAGACTCAAGTCCCAAAACGTTTCCGATTGCGCCTTCCTGTAGGGTTTGTGCACGATCCGTTAGATTGAGCAGCGTTGCAATCGTCATGTGCATCACCAAAAACGCCACGGATGCAGAAAGGGTTGCAATTTCCTTTTCCTGTTTTGCCATACCGAGCGCAACGCCCATGGCAAAAATCAGCGGCAGATTTCCAAAAATAATATTACCTGTTGCCGCCATAATGGATAAAATAATGTTTAAAATCGTTCCCTCGCCCAATAACCATTCAAGCCCATAAAGCTCGATTGTGGTTGGGTTGGAGAAGGAAGAACCAATGCCCAAAAGCAAACCCGCCACGGGCAAAAGAGCAATCGGGAACATAAACGAGCGTCCGACTCTTTGCAGGACGCCAAACGCGCCACCATCTGATTTGCGCATAGTTGTCTCTCCTTTCAATTTATCTCTTTTTATAGGTAAATAACACGTCTGTCCCGCCGCGAAGCGTTCCATCACTTACGCGAACAATCTCAAAATGCTCCGGTTCTGTCAGAAGAACCGGTGTGTCAAAGGGCATGCCGTGTTTTTTCAGAAGCTCTAAATCCACCTCTGCAAGCTTTTCTCCTGCGCGTACGCTGTCTCCGGCTTTTTTAAAAAGTGTAAAGCCCTCGCCTTTTAAGTTCACCGTGTTGATGCCAACATGTAGAAGAATGTCTGCTCCATCCTTTGTCGTAATGCAAAAGGCGTGCTTGGTGTCGGTGATGTCTGCCACAATACCGTTTACCGGACTGTAAATTTCGCCTTTATCCGGCACTACGGCTGCGCCATCACCCAGCATTTTTTCCGCAAACGCCTCATCCTCTACTGCATCAATTTTTTTTGCACACCCGCTCATCGGCGACAACACGGTTTGCTCCTGTTTTTTATGAAATAGCCCAAGCATTTTTCTCCTCCTTTATAAATGTTCGATAAAAAACGATTGGAGCTTTTCCGCAAGTGCCTCTTCGCCTGCTCCCGCAACCTCAACCGTTACCGTGTCTCCGCTTTTTACGCCCAGAGACATAACGGTAAAAATCTTTTTCAGGTCTGCCACCTTTTCACCCTTTTTCATTGTTACTTCGCAGGCGGACTCCCGCGCCAGCTTTACCAGTGAGCCTGCAGGACGCGCATGAATCCCTGCTTCGTCTTTTACTGTATAAGAAAACTGCACCATAGAAAAAACTCCGTTTCAAACATAGATTGATAACAGTAT
>JAZNIA010000069.1:0-8832 GCA_045577195.1 Congzhengia sp. | reverse complement strand
GTAATGGGTGCGCTTTTTGGTATTTTGCTGGGCTTTGCAGCAAAAGCCTTCCGCGTGGAAAAGGACGAAAGAATTGAACAGGTAACAGATCTTTTAGCAGGCGCAAACTGCGGCGGCTGCGGCTACGCGGGCTGTGCGGCGTTTGCGGAAGGATTGTGCACGGGCGTGGCGAACTTAAGTGACTGCCCCGGCACAAAAGATGATGCAAAAGAAAAAATAGCAGAAATTTTAGGCGTTTCGGTGCAAGCAACCGTGCCGAAGGTTGCGATGGTGATGTGCAGCGGTTCGTGTGACAGCGCAGTACTTCAGTGTGAGTATGAGGGTATCACGGACTGTATCGCGGCATCACGGTACGGCGGCGGGGACAAAGCCTGCAGCTATGGCTGCATTGGCTACGGATCCTGCGTAGACGTTTGCCAATTTGACGCACTGCATATTGTTGACAATGTGGCGGTGGTAGACCGTGATAAATGTACGGCATGTGGCGCGTGTGTAGACATTTGCCCGCAGCACACCATTCAGTTGGTGGAGAAAAAACAGCGTACCTTTGTAAAATGCCAGTCTCACGACAAGGGCGGCGCTTTGAAAAACATTTGCTCGGCAGGCTGTATCGGCTGCCGTATTTGCGAAAAAAATTGTCCGAAGGGTGCTATTACAATTGATGATAATCTGGCAAAAATTGATTACAGCTTATGTGTAAACTGTGGTATCTGCGCAAGCAAATGCCCAAGACACATCATAGACTTTACCCGTCCGGACGGGACTAAGCCGTATGGAAAGGCACAAGCTGACGAATAATATAAAAAAGCCCGCAAGAATATCTTGCGGGCTTTTGCTATTTTATCAATTATTTTATTTTTTGAAACAACCGATGCACGACAAACGAGATAAGGGCGGAAAGTAGGATTGCGCCCAAAATATCGCTTGGAAAATGTACATAAAGATATAATCTGGAAAATGCAATCAATGCGGCAACGGGAATTGCCAAAGCCCCGAATGTCCGATGGGTTTTAAAAAGCAGAAATGCCGCTGTGAACGAAGAAAGCGTGTGTCCCGAGGGAAAGGAAAAATCTGTCGGGCAGGAAATGAGAAGCGAAACCTCAGGTCTCAGCCAGCAAGGACGCGGACGCGCAATCAGCGGCTTTAGCAGGAGGTTGCCAAACAAAAAACCGATGACAAGCCCTACAAGAACCATAAGACCTGCCTTTCGGTACTTTTTGGTGAAAAGGAGCAATGCGCAGATAAAAAGCCAGAGAAAACCGCCGTTTCCCAAAGCGGAAATCAGCGGCATGGCAACGTCCAAAAAGGCGCACTGTGTGTGCGCCCGCAAAGTGTCAAGTATCAAAAAATCAAAATGGGTAATTGTTTCAAACATAACAAATATCCTTTAAAAAATCTGAAAAAGTCCGAGACTTACCAAAGATACGATCACGCCTGCTACGCAAACACCAAAGAATATCGCAGGCAGTGCGCGTTTTAGCTGCATATCCATCATGGCAGCAACCAAAGCACCCGTCCAGGCACCTGTGCCGGGCAGGGGAATTGCAACTAAAATAAACAGACCCCAAAATTCGTATTTTAAAACGGTTGCCTTGTGCTTTTCTGCCCGCTGTTCCAGCTTTGTCACAAATCCGTCAAGCTTTGGCAGGTGCTTTCTCATCCATTCAAACACCTTGCGGATAAAAATAATAATAAAAGGAACGGGAACTAAGTTCCCAAAAATTGCAACAACAATAGCAACCCATAGGTTTAATTCGTGGGCTGTGGCAATCGGGATTGCGCCGCGCAGCTCGAGTACGGGAACCATGGAGATTAAAAAGGTCATGATGACCTTGCCGATAAAAGTCGTATCAAAAAATTGCAACATCCATTCTCCTTTGTTAGTATATGTAAAGCTGTAAAGATTATATCATACTGTTTTGTGGAAAACAAGAAATAAAACCAAAATTTATATAAAATTGATGGTTTCCGCTCGCAAACATTGACTTTATCGTAAATTTGGTATAAAATGAATAAATAAGCGTACAAGGGAGGAATTTGCATGAAGCTGGTTGATGTGAACGGAATGCGAACGCTTGAACGCATTGCAATAGAAGAATACGATGTGCCCTCGATGATTCTCATGGAAAATGCGGCTGCGGGCTTTGTGTCTGCACTGGAGGCGGAAACAGGCGAAGTGCGTCACAAAAAAGTGCATGTTTTTTGCGGCAGCGGCAACAACGGAGGAGACGGCTTTGCAATTGCCAGAATTTTATCGAACCGCGGCGCCAGTGTTTGTGTCACGGTACTATGTGAAACATCGCGTATTGCGGGTGATGCAAAAACCAATTTTGAAATGGTAAAGCACATGCAGATTCCGTTTGTTAAGACCAATGCGTGCCAAGACGCAGACATCATTATAGACGCCATTTTCGGCACGGGGTTTCATGGCGAAACCGAGGGCGCGGTAAAGCAGGCGATTGACTGTATGAACCAGTCAGGCGCATATGTTGCCGCGGTGGATATTCCCAGCGGCATTTCGGCAGATACGGGCAAAACTGCCGCATCGGCGGTGCGTGCGAATTTGTGCGTCACCTTTTCTGCTTTGAAGGTTGGGCAGCTTTTGTTTCCTGCGAAAGACTATATCGAAAAAATAGTCAAAACAGATATTTCTGTTCCGCAAACCGTCATAAATGATTTTGATAGCGGATATGATATAATAGACCGTCGGGCGAAAGCGCATATTCCCGTTCGACGTATGGATTCCCACAAGGGAAACTTTGGAAAAGTACTGGCATTTGTCGGCGCAAAGGGCATGGTTGGCGCGGCGGTGCTCTCTGCCGGTGCGGTATTAAAAAGCGGTGCAGGCATGGCAACGGCAGCGGTTCCGGAGGAAATCTATCCCGTGGTTTCCGCAAGACTCACCGCAGTTATGACCTGTAGTCTGGAGAAAGACAGCGCGGCGCAAACGCTCATGGAATACGCAAAAACACAGGATGCTGTTTTAATAGGCTGCGGCATCGGCAAAGAATCCTGGGCGGTGGACACCGTACGGCATATGATTGCCAACTGTGAAAAGCCGATGGTTTTGGATGCCGACGGGTTAAATGCCGTAAGCCAATGTCCCGACGTGCTTAAAACAAAAAAAGCGGAGCTGATTTTAACACCGCACATTGTAGAATTTTCGCGCCTTACCGGCATATCGCCCGAAACAATCAAGCAAAACCCCCTTGAGATTGCCAAAGAGTTTTCGGAAACCTTTGGCGTTACGTTAGTGTTAAAGGACGCAGTCACAGTCGTTGCAACAAAGGATGGGCGCGTATCTGTAAGCGCAGGGTCAAACTCCGGCATGGCAACGGCGGGTAGCGGCGATGTGCTCTCCGGCATCATTGCAGGACTATTGGCACAGGGTGCAACAAGCGAAAAAGCAGCAATCGCCGGCGTTTATATCCACCTTGCCGCGGGCAGTATTGCAAGAGACAGAAAAGGCGAATACGGCATGACGGCGGAGGACATCTTAAACGCTGTTCCTGAAGCGTTTATGCAAGAGATTGATATTGCACCGCATATAAAGGAGTGGTAGTATTTCGTGTGTAGGAAAACAGGAACTGTTCTTCTTGCACTGATGATAAGCCTGGTTGCGCTTTCGGCATGCAGACCGATCAGGGGCATGACGAACCGCGACATGGACATTTACGAAAGAATTCACTGCTACTACAACGAAATGGAGCGCTATAGCGCCACCGTTCGGTTTACGGTGTATTCCAATAAAACGGAAAACACCTACATAGCCGAACAAAAAAGCGCAGGAGCAGACAAATGCTATGCGAAAACCGTGCCGGAAAACGGCGGCCCCTGCGTTACGACCATTACCAATGGCGAAACAACGAAAACGCTGGCGGAGGGAAGCGATTACACGCTCACCGCGCCGTCGGCAGAAACGATGGGACTTTTGTTTGTAAACCGTTTCTTTTCCGATTATTACGCCTCGGAGGAAACGTCTCTTGCGGTCAACGGTACGGCGCGCGGCAACAGCACGGTCTTAGAAACGGAATACACACCGAAAAGAGCCAACTGCGCGTATCTTTCGCTGACGGTAAACAATAAAACGCTTGCCCCCGAGACGCTCACGGTGCATGACATGGGCGGCAACGTCGTATTAAAAGCAGAATATACAGACTTTCGCTATAACGATAAAACCGTGGAGGACAGTGTGTTTTCAACGGAATAGAGGAAAGGATTTGACTTTTTTGAGCAATTTATACACAACGAGAACATGGGCAGAAATTGATTTAGACGCGCTAGGCAGCAATATGCAGGCAATCCGGCGTGCAACCGCAGATGACGCGCAGATTATGTGCGTTGTCAAGGCAGACGCGTACGGTCACGGTTTTTTTGAAATTGCAAAAACCCTGCAGGAAAACGGTGCAGATGCCTTTGGTGTTGCAACCTTTGAGGAGGCGAAGCTACTGCGTGACCGCGGATTTTGTGAACTCATTCTAGTGCTGGGGCGTGTGGACGAATCCTTGGCACAGGAAATGGTGAGATATGACATCAGCGCAACGGTGTTTGATTCAGAGTTTGCAAAAACCATGTCAGATGCAGCGGTAGCGCTTGGAAAACGCGCGCGGTTTCACATCAAGCTGGACACAGGCATGTCCCGTATCGGGTTTGGATGCAGGGAACAAGACGTGGAGGAAATTGCAAGCATATGTGAGCTTCCCAACGTGGAGACGGAAGGCATCTTTTCTCATTTTGCCTGCGCCGATGAAAGTGATGAGACCATGTCCCATGCGCAGTTTAAAGCATTTTCCGGTATGATTGAGACACTTCTTGCCCGTGGCATTTCTTTTCGGTTTCAGCACATCTGCAATAGTGCGGGAATTATTGCGTTTCCTAAATACCATCTTTCTATGGTGCGCCCGGGCATTATCCTCTACGGCTACTATCCGTCCGAACACGTGAGCAAGGAAACCATTCCGCTTCAGCCTGCCATGACCGTAAAAGCCCGCGTTACCCGCATCGACACGAAGCCTGCGGGCACCTCTGTC
The DNA here is from genome assembly GCA_045577195.1 of Congzhengia sp. Lineage (GTDB taxonomy): Bacteria > Bacillota > Clostridia > UBA1381 > UBA9506 > Congzhengia. The sequence continues at coordinate 3,802 of JAZNIA010000069.1, read as the reverse complement.
AGCTACGGTGCTACATATCAGACACAAAAAGAAACCAAAATTGCCACGGTATCCATCGGCTATGCTGACGGGTATTTCCGTGCGCTTTCGGACAATGCGTACATGACGGTAAACGGGGTAAAGGTTCCCGTGGTGGGAAGAATTTGTATGGACCAATGTATGATTGACGTTTCGGGTGTCAATACTATTTCTGTAGGCGACGAAGTGGTCGTATTCGGAAATGGAGGAGATAACAGTGAAACGGCAACCACCTTAGCGAAGCGTGCAGGAACCATCAACTATGAGCTTCTCTGCGCGGTTGGAAACCGAACCCCCAGAATATACCTGAAAAACGGCGAAATCATTGACGTACTTACTTACCTAAGCTAACAATTGCTAATATTTGTGTGTTGACGGGTGAAACGGGATATTATATAATAATACTGTGGCATTAACCCTAAAACACACGCACATTTTTAGTTCGCGTTTCGAAAGGTTATGTTTTAACAGCATACGTTTTTCTAAGCGTAATCACAAACGAATGGGGGCTTGACTATTTTGTCGCAACTCAAGAAGGTCCTGATAACTGTTCCCGATGCGCTTTTGGCGCAGGTGGACTCTCTGGCTGGCCGCGAGAATCTCAACAGAAGCGAATTGGTTCGCGAAGCAATGAAGATGTATCTTCAGGAAAAAAAGAGACAGTCGGAAACGGAACAGATGAAAAAGGGTTATCAGGAAATGGCGAATATCAATTTGAGTATCGCCGAACTGTGTTTTGACGCGGAAGAACAAGCATTTTCTGCGTACGAGGAAAAACTGGCGGAGTGTGAATGAGTAGTGGTTGTAAAACGTGGAGATATTTTTTACGCGGATTTGAGCCCTGTGGTAGGCTCGGAGCAAGGCGGCGTAAGACCTGTTCTGGTGATTCAGAACGACATCGGAAACAAGTTTTCGCCAACGGTGATTGTGGCGGCTGTCACATCGCAGATCAATAAGGCTAAGCTGCCGACGCATATCGAAATCAATGCCAACGATTTTGGGCTTCAAAAGGACTCTGTGATTCTTCTAGAGCAGGTACGAACCATTGACAAAAGGCGCCTGCGGGAGAAAATCGGAAAACTGGATGAAGCTTTGATGGAGCGCGTGGAAGAAGCGCTTGCCGTAAGCTTTGGGCTTAAATAATTTGATAAAGGTCGGGAAAGAAGGGACTGCTGCGGTACGCAGCAGTCCCTTTTGAAGTTAAAATAAGATATTGCAAACTACCACCGATGCTGCGATTCCTACAATGTCTGCAACCACTGCGGCAGGAACTGTATGACGCGTGTTTTTGATTTTGACTGCACCGTAGTAAACCGCAAGGGTGTAAAAGGTGGTCTCGGAAGACCCCAGCATCACAGAGGCAACCCTTCCCGCAAAGGAATCCACGCCGCATTTTTCAAACACGTCCTTGACCATAGCAAGAGCGCCGCTACCGGAAACACACTTTAAAAGAGATAAGGGTAAAACCTCGGCGGGCATTCCAAATTGCGTCAGAAGGGGTGAAAGTGCATCAGATAAAAATGCCAAAAACCCGGAGGCGCGCAGCATCGACACAGCGCAAATGAGTCCGACCAAAGCGGGCAAAATGCGAAATGCCGATGTCATACCATTTGCCGCACCGTTTAAAAACACGTCAAACACTGCAACGCGGCGCAAGATACCATATCCCAAAACAACGATGAAAATAAGCGGCATAATAAAAAGAGAAATCTGGATCATGCGGATTTCCTCCGTGAAAGAAGCTTTGCACAGATGATACCGCTGCCGACGGACAAAACCGAACAAATCCAAACAGGCAGCATAATTTCAAAAGGCGCGCAAGAGCCAATATTTGTGCGTATGGTCAGAAGTGTTGTTGGAATCAGCGTAATGGAGGCGGTATTGATCACAACGAACATACACATATCGTCTGAGGCGGTATCAGGCGTCAGGTTTCGTTTTTGGAGCTTTTCCATAGCGGCAAGTCCCAAAGGGGTTGCGGCGTTGGAAAGTCCTAACAGATTTGCGGTTATGCTCATTACGATGGCAGACTTTGCCTCCGACCCGTCGGGGAGCGAGGGAAATAACATCCGCATTACGGGCGAAAGGAGTTTTTCTACCTTTTTGGTCAGCCCGGACGTGCTTGCAATCTCTAAAAGTCCTGTCCATAAACACATCATTCCGAGCAGGGATAACACCAGCTCTACTGCGCTCTCCGCGCCGGAAAACATTGCCTGTGTCACCTGCTCGGTCGTTCCTGCGAAAAAGGAAAACAGATAGGAAAACAAAATCATAGCCACCCAGATGTAGTTCATCATAAAAATCGCCTCCTCCGTTTAACTTATTCGCAAAAAAAGCGGATTAGACCAACGTGTCAGGACACAAAAAATAGAAATATGCGCTTGTAATTTGACTTTTCGCGTAGTATAATGAAAAAGAATAAAAACAAGGAGATTCCGATATGAGATACGATGCAATTTTATTTGATTTAGACGGAACGCTGCTGCCGATGGATAATGATTATTTTACAAAACGTTATCTGCATCTGTTGGCGCAGACGGTTGCGCCCTTAGGATATACGGAGGAGACGCTTATTCCGGCAACGTGGAAAGGTGTTTCCGCCATGGTGAAAAATGACGGAAGTGCCACAAATGCCCAGGTATTCTGGCGCGTGTTTGCGGAAAATTTTGGCGAGAAGATATACGATGACATTGCCGACTTTGATGTATTTTATCAAACGGAGTTTCACAAAACAAAAGAATATACTGCACCGACCGAAATCTCAAAAGAGATTGTTTCGGCGGCAAAACAGATTGCGGGCAAGGTTGTTCTGGCAACAAACCCGTTCTTTCCAAGGGTTGCGGTGGAAACGCGCCTGAGCTGGCTGGGACTTTCCTGCGCAGACTTTGACCTTGTGACAGACTATGAAAACTCTTATTTTTGCAAACCCAATCCCAAGTACTACAAAGCGATTGCGGCGGACCTTGGAGTTGAGCCTGCCCGTTGTCTCATGGTTGGAAACAATACGGAGGAGGACATTTTAGCCAGCCAGAAGCTGGGCATGAAAACCTATTTGGTGACGGATTATCCAATTGGGGATATATCAGAGGTAGAAAGCGAAAAGGGAAGTCTTGAAGACCTTTTGTTATACTTAAAAAAAGAGGTATAGCCGCCGAAAAACAAAAAAGAAAATGTTGCAATTTTTGGTGCTTTATAGTAAAATAATAAAAGAGCATATCTTACGACGTGTTTTTTTCAAATTAATGTTTTTTATCGCTTAAGATGCGCAAACTAGAAAAAAGGAGATGAGCTTATGGAAAACAAAACAAAACCCCGAAGTAGCGAAACAGGAAATTTCCGTAAGCAAGCCTTTTTATGTGCATTTGATTTGTGTCAATAAAGTCTGCTTTGCTTTTTGAAATTCCCTGTTTCTTTTCAGAATTTGCATCAAGAAAGGGGAACATTTTATGGACGTAAACGAAATGATTGTCGAAGAAATGGAATCCGTTACTGAGCTGATTGAAGAAGGACGTTTTTTAAAAGCGCGGGAACAGATGATTTTAATGGAAGCCGTCGACATCGGCATTCTATTAGACGAAATTCCGCGGGAAAGCATGGTGCGTATGTTCCGCATGCTGCCGAAGAATCTGGCAGCGGACACCTTTGCGTACATGAAAAGCGATCAGCAGCAGTATATCATTGAATCCATTACCGACAGTGAAATCAACAACATCATGGACGAAATGTTCATGGACGATACCGTAGACTTCTTAGAAGAAATGCCTGCAAACGTAGTAAAAAGAAT
>JAZNIA010000068.1:0-39677 GCA_045577195.1 Congzhengia sp. | reverse complement strand
GATGACTTACTACCTTCTGCTTTCATTTTAGCATATACTTTTCCCTGTTGTTAAGCCAGATTAAATATATTTTGAATATATTCTAATGTATTCCGCCATATTATAATGATAACAAGGAGTGATTATGATGGCGAACAATATCATTAGAATTAATAAAAAAGGAGAAGATGGCTACAGGGTTATATCTGTGCGCATCAAGGAAGGAACATTAGAGAAAATAGACGACTTAGCTGCAAAAAGCAATCGTTCGCGCAACGAACTCATTAACATTATACTTGAAAACTCCGTTGATGATGTGGAAATTAACGAATAGGTCGCTTTGAACAAAGACAGGGGATATGACATTTAATAAGTGTCATATCCCCTTAAATTTACAATTGGTTTTTACACATTAAATCGGAACAGCACAATGTCTCCGTCGTTCATCACATATTCTTTGCCTTCCGAGCGCACCAATCCTTTTTCTCTTGCTGCAGCATAGGTTCCACAGGCAATCAAATCATCAAAATGTACAACTTCTGCGCGGATAAAGCCTTTTTCAAAATCTGTATGGATTTTGCCCGCTGCCTGGGGTGCTTTTGTGCCGTTGGTAATGGTCCATGCACGCACCTCCGGCTCTCCCGCGGTCAGGTAGCTGATTAAGCCTAGAAGCTTATAACTCTTTTTAACCAAACGGTCAAGACCGGATTCGCTGATTCCAAGCTCCTGCATGTATTCACCCTTTTCTTCCGGTTCAAGCGCAGCAATGTCCTCTTCAATTTTTGCAGAAATCGGCATCACCTCTGCCCCTTCTGCTTCTGCAACCTTTTCTAAACGAACGACAAAGTCATTGTTTTCTATTCCGTTTAGGAAATCGTCCTCCCCAACATTTGCTGCATACAGCACAGGTTTTAAAGTTAAAAGATCAATTTCTTTTACGATTTCCTGTTCCTCTTCGCTCAGGTCAAAGGAGCGAGCAGGTTTTCCACCCTCTAAGTGAGTAACCAGCTTTTCTAAAATTTCTGCCTCGATTTTATACTTCTTCTCACCAGATTTCATAAGTTTGCGCGTTTTGTCCAGGCGCTTTTCCACCATTTCCAGGTCTGCAAAAATCAACTCTAAGTTGATGGTTTCCACGTCGCGAATCGGGTCAACCGAGCCTTCAACATGGATAATATTAGAATCGTCGAAGCAACGTACCACGTGTACAATCGCGTCAACCTCGCGGATATGGGAAAGAAATTTGTTTCCTAAGCCTTCGCCGCGGCTTGCGCCTTTCACCAAACCTGCAATGTCTACAAATTCAATCACGGCATGGGTTACTTTCTGGGGGTTGTACATCTTTGCCAATACGTCCAGCCGTTCATCGGGAACGGCAACAATACCCACATTGGGTTCAATGGTACAAAACGGGTAGTTTGCAGATTCCGCGCCCGCCTGCGTAATTGCGTTAAACAAGGTGGACTTACCTACGTTTGGAAGTCCGACTATACCGAGTTTCATAAAACGTTCCTCCTAATAATATGGAAAAAAGCTGTTGCGCGTTTTTCCGCGCAACAGCTTCCTTTGTATCTTATAAGCTTGCTTTTGCTTTTTCAACCAAAGCTGCGAATGCTGCTTTGTCGGAAACTGCGATTTCAGCCAGCATTTTGCGGTTCATTTCGATACCTGCTTTTTTCAGACCGTTCATGAATGTGGAATAGTTCATGCCGTTCATCTTTGCCTGAGCGGAGATTCTTGCAATCCACAGCTGACGGAAGTTTCTCTTTCTTAATTTACGGCCAACGTATGCGTAAGCCAGAGACTTCATAACAGCTTCTTTTGCGGTTCTGAACTGCTTGCTTTTTGCACCTCTATAGCCTTTTGCCAGTTTTAAAATTCTTTTATGTCTTTTGCGCGTGGTGACAGCGCCCTTAATTCTTGCCATTTCTTGTTACCTCCAAAATATTATTTTCTGATTGAATGGATTGCGACTTACTTATAAGGAATCATCTTTTTGATGGTCTTTAAGTTCGCGCTGGACGCATACGCACCCTTTCTCAGGTTTCTTTTTCTCTTTGTGGATTTCTTTGTCAGGATGTGACTTGTGTAAGCGTGATTCATTTTTACTTTACCGTTTTTGGTAACTCTGAATCTTTTTGCACTCGCTCTATGTGTTTTGATCTTAGGCATGTTTATTTACCCCTTCCGAAAATATTATTTATTTAGATGCTCCTTTTGGCGATACGACCATGCTCATGTTTTTTCCCTCGAGCTTGGGCGCTTTATCCACGGAACCTACGTCCTCGACGTATTCCTTGAATCTCTCCAAAAGCTGGAGCCCTAGAGCACTGTGATGTACTTCGCGGCCGCGGAAACGCACAGTGATTTTCACCTTATCACCACTGGCCAAAAACTTTTTGACGTGATTTGCCTTCGTTTCAAAATCGTGATTATCGATAGACGGAGAAAGACGGATTTCTTTGATAGAGACCACTTTCTGGTTTTTCTTCGCTTCCTTGTCACGTTTTGCAAGCTCGAACTTGTACTTCCCGTAGTCCATGATTTTACACACGGGTGGTTCGGCCTTCGGCGCAATGAGAACCAGGTCCATATTTTTTGCATAAGCCTGCTCCAAAGCGTCGGCAGAGGATGTGATACCCAGGGGAGAACCGTCAGTTCCTACGAGTCTGACTTCTTTTACCCTGATTTCTTCGTTAATCAACAAATCTTGTTTACTAATGGAAAAACACCTCCAAAAAATTTAAAAAGCGGACAGAAATCTGCCCGCTTCACATAAACACAACAAATAAAGTTGGAATGTTGACCACTTCAGCGACTTGTTTTATGCGCTTTGTGGTGAGAAACGGCCAAGCTTCTGCTTTCATACCTTGATATGATACCATACTTTTTTTTACTTGTCAAGCATTTTTTAAAAATATTTTTGTATTTGTGTTTCTCTTGAAAAGCATTGCTTTCTATGATAAAATAATCTCATCAAAGTTTTGGGAGATGGAAGATATGAAAAAAAGTTTGTTTTGCCGCTTTGGCGCATTATGCCTCATAGTGGCAATCTGTATGATGAGTTTTGGAAATCTTGTGTTTGCAAGCTTTTCCAGTGGCGGCAATTCGCGGGAAGCCTATAAGGATGTCGTTCTTGAAATGATTCAGGAAAAAGGCATCGGTGGTATTGAGATGTATAAAAACAAGGATACCTTTGCAACCGAGCTTCGTTATCACGATGGCGTCATTGCTGTTATGTGTGAAGATTTACTCGGCATCACTGCCTTCGGCACGTCAGACGACGAACTTGTGATTTCTTGGGTGGATAGCGCGTCCGGCACCATAGAAACCGCAGTTTATGTATATCAGAATACCATTGCGATGGAACGCGGAAGGTTATCCGCACCGCTAGGCGCTCAAATTGCAGGTTTCCGGCAGGGAACGATGTTTTTGTTGACCTACGGACAATACGGCTCAATGCGCACCCATTACAGACACGGTATCTTTTGGAACGGAGACGGTTTTCAGGACGTACACCTCCCCGAGGATGCAAATGATAACGGCGTCGAGGGAATTGTCACAATGTGTGGTATGCATGTCCAAAACTTTATAGACGTGCTTAAAATCAAGTCGGGCGTTGGTGGCGGCGAAGGTGCTTTTTACGCCTCCGGCTATGAGCAGACAGATTATTCTCTTGCGGAATGTCTGGCAAAGATGGGGATTTCTGCCGGCGGTTTCTCATCCGGTACGGCAACAAGGGCACTGAGCACAATCGAGTACTATGGCGATTATTCCAAATGTAAAATGCCAGCCGATATGGCAAACGCCTATGCAGATGTGCTGGATCGTCTGCCTTCCTATACCAAAGGCGTGCTGATTGACATTGCAGGGGACGGTATGCCGCTTTTGATGGCAGCTGGAGAAAAGGATTTGGTCTGGAGCTGGAACGGAACCGCTGCAGTTCCCTTTGAATCTTCCTATGATCCGCTTCTGGGGTACTTTGACGGGATTCCCGTTATTTCAAACAACGACTTTACGCAGGATGTCGGCGTGCCGATGCACCGGAAATACTATCGGATTGCAAACGGAAATCTTTCACTGCTCCATGAACACAAATATGTCCCGAATGACGACGGTTTATACGGCAAAGAGTACTGGGACGGAAAAGAAATCAATCCCGCCGATATTGCGCAGTACGATAAATTTAGCGCCACCTATTCTTTGTATAGCGAATGGACGACCGCAGAAGCGACTTTGCGTTCGGATTTATCCCCTGCAGGAGAAATGGCAAAGGCACTTCGCCTTTATGCAAACGGCGGCTCCCGCTACAAGGGATTTTCGATGGTTGACAACACCGCAGACGAGCATGCAGATGCCGTTTCTCAGGCGGTATTAAACGGTGTCGGCGGAAAAATTGTAGATATTTACCGTCTTTCCGACGGCTTGTATTACATTATCATCGAACTGGACGGCGGCGAAAAGGGCGTATTGGTAAAGGGTGTTTTGCAAAACGGAAGCCTTAACTGGAACGTTACCGCAACCCATGACACGCCTTTAGAAGAAAGCGCACTGACACAAATTGCAACAGATACCGTGAGCCGTTCAAACATCAGCCTAGATTACGGCAAAATCTCCTCCTTTGACAGCGCGCGGGATTTGTGTAAATACCTTTCCGCCTGTCTTGACAACATAGACGGCACTGCGCCAAACGATATGGCGATGAATGAGCTGATTTCCTTTGTTGAAACAGCCATCAGCAGCATCTGTGCAGACTCCGTTTCTGCAAGAGGAAACAAAATTACGTTAAATAAAAAGATGCTTGGCGACCTGGTATCCAAGGCGCAAAGCATCAAAGACGAAGTAAACAGCTTATTCTCTGAAAAAGGCGTTACGCCGGGCAAGGAAATCACCGTGATTATCCGCATCGTCTGGAAAAACTATAAAGCGGACAAGCCATGCAAAATTACAATAGATGATGCGTTTGCGGAGCAGTTAAACGGTGCGTCTGTTCGCCTGCTTTTAGGAGATTCCAACTGCTATGTACAGATTTCTTCTGAACACGCAAAGGCCTTGGCAGATACATACGGAGCGGTAAACATCGCCTTTTCTAAAACGGGAGAAAACACCTTTGCAATTGAGTTTCAAACTGAGCAGGGCGAAAAAATCGACCGTCTGCCCGCACCCGTAACATTTGGCGTTCCGGCAAGCGGCATGCTCTGCACCATTATGGCGTCTTATGCAGGCGGCAGCGATAACTGGGGCGGTCAGTTTGACCAAAACGCCGGAATCATTTCCTTTGAAACGCCCTATTCGGGTCAGTATGAAGTGCTGGAAAACAACGTACAGATTGATGATATTGGTAATTTGTCCGAAGAAAGCCAGAAAGCCATTCGTTTTCTGGTGTCCAAGGGCTATTTAGGGCTTGACGGAACAAACTTCCTGCCCGAGGGAACACTTTCCCGTTATCAGTTTACCCAGGCTTTGGTTGGTATGTTCTTTGCCTTAGACAGAAGCCTTGAGACTTCTTTTGAAGACGTGCCGCAGGATAGTCCTTTTTATCCGTACGTTGCGTCGGCAGAGGCAAAGGATATTGTAGAAGGATATAGCAAGACAACCTTCGGCGGCGAAATTAACATGACGGTTGAGCAGATGCTGTCCCTTGCGGGAAGAACATTGATTGACCAAAAGGGATACTCGGTTCCCGTGAACACGGAAGAATACTTAACCTCATTTTCTGACCGGGACAAGATTTCTGACTGGGCAAGATCGCAGGTTGCGCTTTCTGTCCGCGATGGGTTGTTTGACCGCACGGATATGTTGAATCCGCAGGCAGAAATCACCCGCGAACAGGCGGCAGTGATATTATATCGTTTATTTTTACTTTTGTACGAGGTGCCGCCGGTAGAGCTTAATATGCCGATGAGCGCAAACGCAAAAGCGATTGCGGCTGCAGCAGCTGTAGGCGGCGGAGTCCTCCTTGTAGGCGGCGGCATGATGGCTCTTTGGATGTTAAAACGAAAAAAGAAACTAAAATAGGATAGAAGGGAATAAAGGAATGAAAGTAATTTTAGTAAATGGAAGTCCCCATGAAAAGGGCACAACGTATGCTGCCCTGAGAGAAGTGGCAGAAACGTTAGAAAAAAACGGGATAGAAACTGAGATATTCCATGTTGGCACAGAACCGATTTCCGGCTGTCTCGGATGTGGCGGTTGCCGCAAAACAAAGCGTTGCGTCATTTCAGATTGCGTTAATACCTTTATTGAAAAATCACAGCATGCTGACGGTTTTATATTCGGTTCCCCCGTACACTACGCAGCTGCTTCCGGCGCACTGACATCTTTTATGGACCGCGTGTTCTACGGAAAAGCAGCGCTCTTTTTCGGAAAACCCGCAGCAGCTGTCGCTGTTTGTCGCAGAGGTGGCGCTTCGGCAGCATTTGACCAGATCAATAAATATTTTTCCATTAGCGGTATGCCCACAGTTCCCTCACAGTACTGGAACTCGGTGCACGGCATTTCTCTAGAAGAGGCACAGGAGGACAAGGAAGGTATGCAGACCATGCGTACGCTGGCAAACAATATGGCATGGATGCTCAAGTGCTTTGAGGCAGGAAAGAAAGCAGGAATCATGTATCCCGAGCGCGAACCCGGAATGCGTACAAATTTCATCCGTTAAAAACGACGAACAAATGCATATGATAAAGAGCTGTAGCAAAATGAAATCATTTTGCTACAGCTCTTTTATGTATGAAATTAGTTATCTTGTTTTACCAACATTGCCGCACCAATAATGCCCGCATCATTGCCAAGTGTTGCACAAACAACTTCTGGTGTAGGAAGATTTCCCTCACCACCTGCGAACGCGCGTGCAACAATGTGCTTGCGCATGGGCGCCAGAAGTGTTTCTCCCTCTTTGCTGATTCCCCCGCCGATCACCAGTTTTTTCGGTTGAAAAATATTGATTAAATTGATTACACCAATCGCAACATAGCGAATATACTTGTCAACAATCACTCGACCGGCTTCGTCATCTGCGCGCATTGCATCAAATGCCGTTCTGCCACTAATCTTTTTCTTGTCTCCACCAATCATCTCATGAATCTTACTGTCAGGATAATCTTCTATTGCCTCAGCTGTTTGACGGATCAATCCCGTAACAGACGCATAGACTTCCCAACAACCGCGTCTTCCGCAGGTGCAAGGCTCTCCGTCCACCATAATAACAGCATGTCCCAATTCGCCACCTGCATGGTTAAACCCGCTGTATATTTTTCCGTCAATAATGATGCCACCGCCAACACCTGTTCCCAGTGTAATCATAACAACATTTGATTCACCGGCCGCGGCGCCGGCAACCATCTCGCCATATGCCGCTGCATTTGCATCGTTTTCCAGACGAATGTCCATATTGGGGAAATACTTGCTCATTTCCTCCCCCAGAGGTGCTCCGGTGAACGCAGGGATATTGTTGCTATAGACAATGCTAAGATTTTCAACATCAACCGTTCCGGGACTCCCGATACCGATAGAGGCAACCTCTTCTTCTGTAATGCCTTTCTCCTCCATCAGTTTTTTACATAAGTCTGCCATATCCTTTACAATTTCTTCAAAGGAACGGGTTCTTCCCGTGGGAACTGATCCCTTTGCAATAATCGTATTGTTTTCGTCTACAATACCCGCGGCAATGTTGGTGCCGCCCAAGTCAATACCAATGTAATACATTCTCTTTTCTCCTTTTTCTTAAATATAATAGACTTTTCGGCCTTTTTTTACACACCTCTCTGGCGAAATGCTTCATACATCAAAACCGCCGCTGCAACGGAAGCATTTAAGGAATTGATTTCGCCTACCATGGGAATCCGTACCAAAAAATCACAATTATCCTTTACTTTTTTCGAAATACCCTTTCCCTCAGATCCAATAACAATTGCCAGCGGTCCTTTTAAATCGGCATCACACATTTCCTGCGCGCCCGTCATATCGGCACCGGTAATCCAAAGTCCGGATTTTTTGAGTTGTTCCATCGTCTGGGTTAAGTTATTTACCTTTGCCACTTTTGTGTACGCCGCGGCACCCGCCGAGGTTTTAAACACCACAGGGTTTACGCCCGCTGAACGGTTTTTGGGAATAATCACACCGTGAGCACCCACGGCGTTTGCCGTTCGGATGATGGCGCCTAGGTTATGTGGGTCGGTAATTTCGTCTGCTAAAATCACAAAAGGCGGTTCCTCTTTTTTCTCTGCCAGCTCCAGAATCTCCTCCACAGAGGCGTAGGAAACCTCTGCGCAAATGGCCACAACGCCTTGATTGGACTCTGTTTTGGCAATTTCATCAATTTTTTCGGGGGAAACAGACTTAAATACCACGCCTTGTTTCCGTGCCGCCGTAATAATTTTTGAAATCTGCGAGCCGCCGGCGCGGTTGCTGATATAGATCTTTTCGATCGGCATATCGCCTGAAAGTGCTTCAAACACCGGGTTTCTGCCCTCTATAGTTGTAATTTCGGATTTTTCCATGTTTGATTCCTTTCTTTATCCCAATACCCAGGTTGGAAACCATGTTAGAGCCCTTGCATACGCCTCCGGAATCGCAATGCCCGTCAAAAGGGGATAATATAGAATATACAGCACCAAAACTGCTGCTATATATACCCATACTCCATAGCGCAGATTCGGTTTCCTTTGCACGAGTTCCCGCATACAGTACGCTGCCGCAATTGCAACAAACGCCACGCAGGGGAAAAAATGATAAATAAACGCCTGTCTTGAAATCAGCACCCAGGGAAAATACAGCGCTCCAAATCCTGCCAAAACAGTATATATTTCAAGATTTGCTTTCTTTTTCGCCCACAAATAAATCAAATATGCCATTGCGGGAATAGTCAACCACCATACCAGAGGATTTCCAAAGGTGGAAATGCCCTGAGCCGTGCCCACCGGTACAAAATCACGGTTGGGGTTATAGGCATAAAGCGGTTTTATGTCCAGAGGCCAGGTCCACCAAGACGAGCCATAAGGATGCGTTTCCGTAAGTAAAGAATGGTAACGGAACATACTGAGCTGGTTTTCCCAGATATATGATATGTCCTCACTGCCCGATAACACAATCGGCAGGTAAGACACCACATAAATGAGAAGCGGAACCACAACAAAAAACACGCAGGCTACCGCCATCGTTTTTACCGTGTTTGGTAAAAACGTGCGCAGAATCGTTTCCGAGTCTCCCACCAGTCTTCCGTCTTTTGCAGCGCGGTATTCCAAAAACCGCTTGATGTTTGCACCAAAAAACAAAACGGCAAGTCCAATGCCCGCGTACACGCCCTGCCATTTCACCGCAACGCCTATGCCAAAAAACAGACCACTTAAAAACAGCGGCATAAGCGTCTTTCTGACACCGGTATTGTAGTGATTACGCGTAATATACTGATACATAAAATAATACATCAGCATCGCAAAAAGCGCTGTATATGAATCAATAGTTGCAAGTCTTGTTTGCGACAGATGCATGAAGTCAAAGGTAAACAAAAAGCTTGCAACAAACGCCCATTTGGTTTCTTTTAACAGTTGTTTTGCCAGAAAATAAACCATCGGCACCATCACCACGCCGCACAGCGTGCCAAAAAAACGCCAACCAAACGGATTGACCCCAAACAGCATCATACCAAGAGAAATAATCAGCTTGCCCAGAGGCGGGTGTGTATTTTCATACGGGTGCATCCCGTTTAAATACTCATACGCGGTTCTGGGGTGATAAACCTCGTCAAAATACGTTCCCTCGTACCAGGTGTACTCATAAACGGACTTGTCCTGCTCATCGTAAAGAAACGTTGCTGTTGGATTATCGCTATATGCGCCAACGGGCGAAATCAATGTCCTGTGTGCATCAAAGCATGCTGCCTCCAGCAAATAAAAATTACCCTCATCCACGGTGATTTTCATATATCTCCCCGGTTGACCAATATAAAACCCATCCCAGCGGAAAACGGAGTTTACAACAAGCTTTGTTTCCTCACCAAACACAAGCTCAGGCTTTTCGCCGTCCTGCGCCGCATTGTTGCCGAACGAAACTGACAAAACCCGTTCTACCTCGCTGTCAGAATCCCGACGGTCAATCCATCCAAAATAGAAGTTGACACGGTCTATCATATACTCCTCGCCCAGGTCTAAAATCACGGTTTCCCCGTTTTGCTGCGGGTAATAGCCTGATTGAGGTACGTCTTTTGCACCCAGATTCCAAAAGGCTGTTATTCCGTACACCACGGTAAGCACAAGCATAATCAAAGCGTCGTATCTTGTATAGCGTACCTTCCTTTCTTCCTGCGCAATGCAAAGGATTTTTGGACTGCGCATCACAGGGGTTTTTACGTCATCGTGAATCAAAAGCTGATACCACACCGCAAGCAAATAAATATAAAATAAGATATGAACCCAGGAAAGAGCAATAAATGCGCTCTTTGTCAGTGTGATATAGCCTTCGTTGTCTAAAAGCACCAGCCCGGGCTGGACAAAGCACAAAATGCTTGCCACACCAAAAGCAAAAAGCATCCTTTTATCTTTCGTAATGATATACGTAATCAGCAAAATCAATATCAAAGGAAACAAATACCGCTCGTGCATCATGTGCGCCAGCATATATATGCTTGCCACGGTAAATCCGCCTAGAATCAGTGTGCCAGAGCGGTTATGAGACAGCACTGTTCCAAGTCCCACAATAACAGAGGTTACAATAATGCCGATAAATCCCCAGCTTTCATAGGTGATACCCAAAAAGCTTGTCTCTACATTTGCCCAGTTTAATCCAAATGCACCAAACAGATTGCTCGCGTTTAAGGACGCGTAGGGATACTGCCCTGCCGCGTTGGTATAAAGGGCAAAAAACCGCCCGAAGTCACCTTTAAAAATCGGATAGGCACACACGATAACCAGCAAAACCGAAACCAAAAGTCCCGTCAGCGCACGAAGGAGCGAAAGGATTTTTTTGGTTTCCCGCAGCTCCGTTATCACATCATAAATCAGCCAAAAGCCGAGAAGCGGCAAAAATATCAACATTTGCGGTTTTGTCAGCATGCCTACCGCAAAGGCAAGCACCGCCTGCATATACCGCTTTTTATAAACAGAATAAATCAGCCAGAAAATCAAAAGCGTATAAAGTCCGTCAATCTGTCCCCAGAATACGGAATTTAAAATGTACGCAGGGTGAATCAGTACAAAAAGTGAAAGGAGCATCGCATGGCGGTCTGAAAACTCCCGCACAGCAAAACGGTACACCAAAAGCACTGTCGCTGTATCTGCCAGAATGGGGAACAGCTTAATCAGCACAAGGTATCCGTCCGAACCGTAGGGTATGCGGAGCAGTTCCGAAAGCTTACCCACAAATGTCAGCACATACAGATAAAGGGGCGGATAATCCACATAGTACTGCCTGCCCAGCTCTCCGTAAAATTCGGTAACAGACTCGTTTCTGCCCAAATCCGCCCAGGCGGAAAAGAGGCTTACATCGGAGGAATGACCGTAAAAGGTTTGTGACAAATACAGTTTGATAACTGTAACAAAGCCGATTGCCGTGGCAAAGAAAATCCATTCCTTTTTCGTGCACCGTTTCATGATGACTTCTTCATTTGTGATCAGGCGGTATCCACCAAAAAGCAAAAGGACATACAGCACTGCAAAAATCGTTAAACCATTCAATGTCGTTCCTCCTTTCGCGGGTATTTGGTCTTGTTCTATTTCGATATATCGTCATACAAAAGCTCAACTGCTGCAGAAAGCTGATCGTCATCTAGGGGGTCGAGTCTGGTGAGGTTTGCCTTTTTCTCATCGGAAAGGTCTACCTCAAAATCAGGCATAATGCCTTTTTTGTCAATGCACTCACCCTTTGGCGTGTAGTAACGAGCACATGTGAGATAAATCGCTGTATCTTGTGTCAGCATAAAGGGTGTTTGCCCTACGGCCTTTCCGTAAGTTTTCTTGCCGACAATTTTTGCCACGCCGTGCGCCTGCGTACTGCCTGCCAAAAGTTCTGCTGCGCTGGCAGTTCCCTCATTCACCAGAACCACCATGGGAAGACCGACGTGCTTCTTGTCAGAATGGAAGTATTCCCTTTTTCCTTTGCTGTCCTCCAAATACGCAATCACGCCTTCCGGAAGCAGCATATCCGTCATCGTAATCACGCTGTCGGCGTACCCGCCCGGATTACTGCGAAGGTCAATGACAAGTCCTTTGGCGCGCTGCGCTTGCACGGCTGTGAGTGCCTCAGAAAACTCGTTAACGGTACTGTGTTTAAACTCGGAAATGCGGATAAAGCCTACGTTCTCGTCCAGCATTTTATATGACACGGTGTCAACGGGAATCACATCTCGCGCCACTTGATAAACTTTTTCTTCGCCGTCTCTTAAAATATGAAGAGTCACGATAGAACCCTTTTTTGCATCGTTTCCACGAATGTAATCAACCACATCGTTATAATTTTCAGCAGTTACCGTTAGATCGTCCACCTGATATATCACGTCACCCGGCAGAATTCCTGCTTTTTGCGCGGGAGAACCATCGGTTGGTGAAATGACCGTTAGTTGATTGGTCTGTGCATCAAAGCTTACGGTAACACCAACGCCTACATATTCTTCTTGATTGCTCTCTTCATAAGAGTCATACATTTCTTCATTAAAGTAATAAGAATAAGGGTCCTCTAAGCTTGCAACCATTGCAGAGATTGCATAATCGTTCATGGTTTTTTTCTGCTCGTCCGTTACGGGATCAACATAGTTTTCGCAGATAATGTCTCTTGCCCGTGCTACTTCATCATAGGAAAAAAGCCAAAAGTAAACACAAGTGCCGCCCACGGCAACAAACAAGGTCACCACAAATGTAATCAGTGCCGTCAGCACAACATATTTTTTCTGAACCAATGCATGCATCTCCTTACGTTTTCGCTTTGTTATTTCAAATAAGGCATCGGGTCGGTAGTTCTACCATTTAACAGCACCTCAAAATGCAGATGGTTACCGGTAGATGCGCCGGTTGTTCCAACCTTTGCAATCACCTGACCTTTTGTTACCTTTTGACCCTTGGAAACCAAGAGCCGCTGCGCATGACCGTACAGCGTGGAAACACCGCCGCCATGGTCGACAATGACGCAGTTTCCGTAACCGCCATTCCAGCCCGCCATTTTTACAACACCATCTGCCGCTGCCAAAATGTTAGAGCCACCGGGGGCAGCTAAATCAAGTCCACTATGGAATTTCTTCGTTTTATAAATCGGATGGATTCTGTATCCATAGGGAGAGGAAATGCGTACATAGCTGGGCGCAGGCCAGCAGAATACGCCGCCTGTGTATTTCACAGTGTCCGAAGATTTGGAAAGTTCGGGCGCAATTGATGCTTTTAACGCATCCTCCTGCCGCCGTGCTTCTTCATACACCTTTTTGTATTTTTCAATATCCGCTTCCAGTTCTTTGGTAAGCGCTTCTTTTGCGTCCAGTTTGGTTTGCAGGGTTGCCTCTTTGTCTGACGCGATAGAGCGCGCCTCCTCCTGCTCTGCTTTTTTCGCTTCAATCTGAGCCTTTGCCTCTTCAACACCTGTTTTTAAACGAACCATTTCATCTATCATCGCCATATCATACTGCGTGATTTCGTTAATGGTTTCAACGTGCGCCAAAAACTCAGAAAGGCTTCCAGAGGATAGCAAAAGCTCTAAATAGGATCCGGTTGACATTTCGTCCATGGAGCGGAGCACGCTTTTAAACGCCTCGTCACTTGCTTCAATGTCCTGCTCATAAGCTTTGATTTCCTCTTCCTTTTTTGCAATTTCTGCATCTGCCTCTTCAATAATTGCATCAATTTCAAAGATTTCCGTCTGCACAATATCAATTTCGCGATTTAGTTGCTCGCTTTGCGCAACCACATCGTCTTTTGCAGACTCTGCCTCCTTGATTTTATCAAGCGCCTCCTGCTTTTCCTTGCTGGCTTTGTTGATTTTTTCCTGCACAGTTTCTGCCTGCACGACCGTTACCGTGTCATTGGTCATGCAAACAGGAAGGCAAAGCATCAGGGCAAGACCAATTGCAATCAGTTTTCGATTTGTTTTCATCTGTATCACTCCTTCAGAAGCATGTTATATGCCGTGTCAAACTGGTTGTCTATCTCAATTTCAAATTCTGAAATTTCTTCAATCAACGCGTTTTGTGTGGTATAGTCCATCACGCCGTACACATAAAGACCTCTGTCTGCCTGAAAGACCTCCGTTGCCGACGCAGTGAAGGTGTCAAACACACCGTCCACTTTACCCGGATAATATCCCAGCACTTCCAGACGCTCTTCAATCGCAAGTACATCGCTTGCCTCGCTTCCAACAGAATATTTAGCACCAAGCGTCATTGGCGTAAGCTGCGATGCGTCATAGGGCTCAAAATAATTTTTGACACGAACATTCGGCGAGATACCCTCTCCATTGATTTTTCCGCCGTTGGGTAATGTAAATTCTGCAACCGACAGCTTAATGTCTCCAAGCCGGATGCCATTTGGACTAAGCAGTCCCATAAATTGTTGCATACTGCCTTTTCCAAAGGTTCTCACGCCAACCGTTTTTGCCAGACCGTGGTACTGCATTGCGCCCGCAAAAAGTTCTGATGCGCTGGCACTGTTTTCGTT
Source organism: Congzhengia sp. (assembly GCA_045577195.1). Taxonomy (GTDB): domain Bacteria; phylum Bacillota; class Clostridia; order UBA1381; family UBA9506; genus Congzhengia. The sequence continues at coordinate 25,071 of JAZNIA010000068.1, read as the reverse complement.
GGTCAGAATTAAAATCTTTCTGTCCGGTTTTTTGACAAAGGATGCCTCCGATTTAAGCTCTTTATCATAGCGGGAATTGTTGTAACAAAGTTTGGTCAGTACCTTGCCTTTTGGCACAAACAAGTCCAAAACGCCCAATGCACTTGCAAGCTCACCGCCCGGATTATCGCGCACGTCAATAATCATTTTCCGGATACCGCGCATTCTAAACTCTTCTAACGCTTTTTGAACGGATTCCGGTGTGGTAGAAGAAAACTGGCTGATATAAAGGTAGCCAACGCCGCCTTCTTCAATGGTATAACCCACTGTTTCGGTTAAAATGCGGCGACGCTCAATGGTGAGCGAAATCTCCTGCTCCCCTCGTTTCACCTTCAGGTTCACAGTTGTCCCTTCCTCACCGCGAATCATGCCGGAAACAACGTCACTGCCCATGCCGACAATGTTTTGACCTTCCACTTCGATGATAATATCGTTTAGCTGCATGCCTGCATCAAAGGCACCACCATTGGGGTTAACCTCCAGCACCAATATACCGTTGTCTGTTTCCTGAATGGTAACACCGATACCGACATACGCCTGCTCAATGTAATCAAAAAAGGTTGCCAGTTCTTCCGCAGTAAAATACTCGGAATAATCGTCCAGCGTATCGGTTACAGCTTTAATGGCTCCCTCTAAAAGTTCGGGGTTTTCATTCATCACATAGTCTAAAACCGCCTCATACATTGCTTCTTTATCTGCTCGAAAACGATAATCCTCTGCGATTTTGTTGATAATTGCTTTTATGTAGCGCGCAGAAGTTTCTCCGGGCGTTTCCGCCGCCAATGCTGTTTGCGGCACCAAAACCATCATCACCGCCAACACCAGTGCAAGCAATTTCTTTATTTTTTTCATATGTAGCCTCCTTGAATCGGGCACATGTTTACATATGCTCCGGTGCCGTAATGCCCATTGCGGAAAGGGCGTTTTTGATAACCTGTCCCGTTGCGGAAACAAGCTTTAAGCGCGCTTCTGCCAAAGCTTTATCCTCACAGTCTACCTTGCATGCACTGTAAAAGCCATGGAACGCTGCCGCCAAATCCATTGCATATTTTGTAATCTTGCTGGGTTCTCTCACAATCGCTGCCTGACGAATTTCTTCGGGGAACCGGGCAAGTTCTTTCATCAGCTCAATTTCCTTGGAGTCTGAAAGAAGCGTCACGTCAAGCTCTTTGCAGGGCTTAACAAATGTTTCCTTGTTTGCCAGCATCTTGATAATGCCGCAGATTCTTGCATGCGCATACTGCACATAGAACACGGGATTTTCGCTGGACTGGCTTACCGCCAGCTCCAAGTCAAAGTCAAAGTGGCTGTTTGCCTGGCGCAGGTTAAAGAAGAATCTTGCTGCGTCCACGCCGATTTCGTCCAGCAAGTCGCCCAGCGTAATCGCTTTTCCCGTACGCTTGGACATACGAACCGCTTCTCCGTCTCGCACCAGGCGCACCAGCTGCATCAAAATAACTTCCAGTCGATCCGGATCAACACCCAGTGCCTGCATTGCAGCTTTTAGGCGCGCCACGTGTCCATGGTGGTCTGCGCCCCAGATGTCGATCGCCGTGTCAAATCCACGGTCTATCAGTTTGTTTTTATGATATGCAATATCTGCCGCAAAATACGTTACAAAGCCGTTGGCGCGAACCAAAACATCGTCCTTTTCTAAGCCAAACTCCGTTGCTTTAAACCAAATCGCACCTTCCTGCTCATAGGTGTAGCCGCGCTTTGTCAGCTCCTCTACCGTTTCCATGACTGCATTGCTCTCATGCAGTGTGCTTTCATGGAACCATTTATCATAAAAAATACGGTAGTTTTCAAGACCGGTTTTTAATGCGTCAATGTTTTTATAGAGCGTTTCATCAATCAGCTTTGCTTTTAGTTCTTCATCGGGTATATAAATATACTGATCCCCGTACTTTTCTGCAAAAACCTTTGCGTGCTGTTTTACGTCATCACCGTGATAGCCGTCCTCGGGAAATTCGACCGCATCTTCGCCCAGAATTTCCTGACGGTATCTTGCGGCTAGTGATACTGCCAGCTTTTCAATCTGGTTGCCCGCGTCATTGACATAAAATTCTTTTGTTACTTCAAAGCCTGCCAGGCGCATGATGTTTGCCAGACAGTCGCCCAACGCGCCGCCTCTGGCGTTTCCCATATGCATGGGTCCGGTCGGGTTTGCGCTGACAAATTCTACGTTTACAGTCTTACCCTTTCCATAATCCGTTTCACCAAAGGAATCCCCCTGGCTCTCTATCATATCGAGAATGCGGGTTACATAGGAAGGGTCTAATTTAAAGTTGATAAAGCCTGCGCCCGCAACGGATGTCTCCTGAATATAGGTATCTGCCGTATTCATTTCGGATACGATGATATTTGCAATGTCTCTGGGCGGTTTTCCAACCTGTTTTGCCATCAGCATCGCGGTGTTCACAGAAAAATCGCCAAAGGATTTGTCTCTGGGTTCTTCCACCTGATATGCAGGAATTTCGTCAAAGGTTAAAAGCGCTTTTTCTTTTGCAGAGAGGAGTGCATCCTCTGTTACCTTTTTTATCAATTGTTTGGTTTCTTCATATAATGTCACGTTACTCCGCCTTTCTTATGTGCACACGCAAATTGTTTCGTACCGGCTCGCAATCATTGAGTTGAATAAAATAGTCGAGTTCCACCTCGCCGCCGTCATCGTCTACATCGACGCGCATTTCGTTTGTGAACACGTCAACACTCAAAGAACCGTGAGGTGTTTTGTAAATGCCCGTGTACTGCTTGTTGGTCTCAAACACCATCTGCGATGCGCCGCCGCCCATGCCAAACCGAATCATCGAAACATAGTCGTCTTTAATTTTCAGTGTTGTGGTTGTTTTGTCGTATCCTGTGATTTCACTGCCTTCATAGGAAACGTAATATTTTCCGTCACGCTTTATGTATCTTCCCGCAGTCGTCAGTTCATAGCTGTCGTCCTCGCCGTCCACCGTTTGTCTGCCCGACAACGTGATCCATGCGTTTGTTTCCATTTTGTTTTCTCCTTCGAATTTACATATATTGCTCAATATCAATTTTTTCTACGCCGCCCGGGATTTCCTGCTGTAAAAACGCAGAACCCAGCGCAATGAAATCGTCCGGGCAATCGCTGACATAAAACCGATATTGTCTTGACGGCTTTTGGTCTGCGACTAAGCCGTGTTCTTTTAAATAGTCCTTTACAAAGCTTGCCGTCACCTGACCGGGGTCAATTAAGCAAACCCCGTCTCCCATGACTTCTTGCACCACTTCTTTTAAAAGCGGGTAATGGGTGCAGCCCAGAACCAGCGTATCAATTCCCTTTTCCCGCAGCGGAATCAGATACTCTTCTGCCGTAAGACGTGCAATTTCGCCCGTTACGTGTCCCGTTTCTACCAACGGCACAAACAAAGGGCACGCGGCAGACACTGTTTCAATCTCAGGGTTCTCCGCTGCAATCAGGCGCTCATATGCACCCGAACGGATGGAGCCTGCCGTTCCGATGATGCCGACTTTTTTGTTTTTCGTGGCCGCCGCTGCCGCTTTTGCCGCCGCATCCGCCACGCCGAAAATCGGCACACCAAGCCCGTCTTTTACATGGGGCAATGCAATGGTGCTTGCTGTACCGCAAGCAACAATAATCAGTTTTAAATCAAAAGTCGTCAAAAAATTGATGTCGCTTTTGGTATATTTAATAATAGTATCATTTGATTTTGAGCCATACGGCACGCGACCGGTATCGCCGAAATAGACAATCGGCTCATCAGGCATCAGCTGCATCAGTTCTTTTACCGCTGTTAAACCGCCAAGCCCCGAATCAAATATTCCGATGTAGCTAGAAGACAATTTAAATTCCTCCAAATTCTTCTTTTGCAATTTCAATCAAGCGGTCCAGCAGTGCATCGCAAGAAAGTCCGCTCGCCTCCCAAAGCTTAGGATACATGCTGATGTCGGTAAAGCCAGGGAGGGTGTTGATTTCATTTAAGGAAATCGCGCCCGTTTTCTTGTCAATAAAGAAGTCAACGCGGGCAAGTCCTGTGCAGTCTAGCGCCATAAACGCGCGCACTGCGAGCCCGCGGATTGTTTCTTCCGTTTCCTGATCCAATGCGGCAGGAATTACAAGCTCTGATGTATCGTCAATATATTTCGTTTCATAGTCGTACATTGCAGTTGTTTTGACAATTTCGCCCAGGCAGGAGGCTTTTGCTCCCTTATGGCTTCCTAAAACTGCGCATTCCACTTCGCGCACGTCTAGCATTTTTTCAATTAAAATTCTTCTGTCCTCTTTTTTTGCAACCGCGAGTGCTTTTTTTAACTCTTCCCGGTTTTCCGCAGAAGAAATTCCGACAGAGGAACCGGCGTTTGCAGGTTTTACCACAACGGGATACCCAAAAGATGCACGAATCGTTTCATCAACTGCATCAGCATCCGCTTCAAATGCACTAATATCAAATCCGTCTGTAACAGGAATGTTTGCTTGCTTTAAGATATGTTTTGTCATGATTTTATCCATGCAAAGGGAAGAGGATAAAACACCGTTTCCAACATAGGGCACACCTGCCAGTTCAAACACGCCCTGAATGGTGCCGTCCTCGCCGTTTTTGCCGTGCAGCACGGGGAAATACACGTCAACATGCTCTTTAAACGCATCTCCGTTTTTGTTCATGACAAGTAAACCGCTATGGGCAGGGTTTGGAGAAATCACGCAGGCTTTCCCGCGGTTTTCCAGCCAGCTGCCATCTTTAATATGTACAGGATCGCCGGTATAGAGATAGCTTTCGCCCTCTTTGGTGATACCCACCGTAAGAATCTTATATTTTTCCCGGTTGAGCTTTGAAATAATGTTGTAAGCCGAGATGCAGGAAACCTCGTGTTCCGAGGATTTCCCTCCGAAAATTACGCATACTGTTTGATTCATAACCTTCCGTCCTTTCTATGGCATATTCACATACAACTATATCAATCTTATTATATTATAGTATATTTCACTTTGTTATACAATCTTTTTCTTGTATTTGTAGCAAAAATTTAATAAACCAGAAACTTTTTCATTTGAAATCCCGTTTAACATGCCTTTGATGTTACTAACAAAAACTTTTCATGAAATTTTGCATTTTTTTGTATTGACTTTTACAAAATGCAAGCTTATAATTACCATAAACAAGCATAGACAATAACAAAAACGAACAATTCCAAAAAGAAAGAAAGCGTGCGTGATTGTTATGAAAAACGATGCCAAAAGCAAAAGTTTCTGGGCGCAGATGTGGCCCTATATCCGTGAGCACAGGAAAAGTCTGACCTTTTGCGTCACCTGTTCCTTACTCGTTGGCGTTTTTGTTGCCATACAGCCATTGGTCATTAAGTATATTGTTGACAGCGGAATTTCAAACGATGCCCTCGAGGGGAATGAAAAAATCCGCGTTGTTGGAATGCTTTGCTCTTTGTACATTCTCATCTCCATCGCGCGGGTATCCATTTGGCGTATGGGCTTTAACAAGATGTTTCGTCTGCTGGAAGGCTCGCTGTTTAACCTGCGCTCCGAATTTTTCTCCCATGTGCAGCACATCGGCATGAAATTTTACGAAAGCACATCAGCAGGCGAGCTCTTTAACTGCATTTTAGGCACTCCCATGGCAAATATTAAGACCTACATGCACCAGATTTTTATGGCAGTGCCCTATCAGTCGGTTTCTTTGTTTATTTCCCTTTCCGCGCTTTTATACTATGACTGGGTCATGACAGTTATTTTGCTGGTAACGGCAATGGTGATGGCATTTGTCAACAAACTTGCCCGCAACAAAATCCGCCGCGTTTCGTACGATTATATCAAGAGCGAGGCCGAAGCAAGTAAGTATCTGACCGACACCTTAAATGGGATGGACGCAATCCGCATGTACGCAATTGAGGATAAAACAAACCAGGATTTCCGTCAGGTTTTAACGCAAATGTATGAGCGTGGCGTCACCGCCTCTTCTTCTCAGCAAAAGGAATCTTTAAAACCAGAACTGATTCAGTATATTGGCACGGCAGTTGTCTATTTTGTCGGCGCAATCTCCTGCGTGTACCGCGATTTGTCTGTTGGTGTCTTATATGCGTTTTTGTCCAGCATGACCTCGATTTTAGGCGTTTTGATTTCCTGGCTGAACTTGGGGCTGGTAAAAAGCAGCGCCGATTCGGGACTGAATAAAATTATGGAAGTGCTAGAGACCAGCACCTCAACACCTGAAAAGGATAAAAGCAAACAACGATGTGTAGAAGCCGAACGCAAAAGTGCGAAACGACACAACAAGCCTTGCGTCGAGTTTAAGCATGTTGATTTTGCTTATGAAAACCGAAAGATTTTTGAAGATTTTAACTGTAGCATAAAATACGGCGAAAGTGTTGCCTTAGTCGGTGCCAGCGGCAGCGGAAAAAGCACCTTTTCCAAACTTGCCATGCGGCTTTATGACATACAAAACGGCTCAGTTAAGGTGCACGGAAAAGATGTGCGCGACTATGGCCTGCATGATTTGCGCGTATCCTTCGGTATCGTGCCCCAAAACACGTTTATATTCTATGGCTCTATCTGGGATAATATCAAAATTGCACGGCCTGATGCGTCCAATAAAGAAATTATCAATGCCATGGAAATTGCCCATGTGCATGAATTTGTAAATGACTTAGAAAACGGCTGGAACACCATTGTCGGAGATGGCGGCTTAGACCTCTCAGGCGGTCAGAAACAGCGCATTGCCATTGCCCGCGCCGTACTTGGAAATCCCGATATTTTGATTTTTGACGAGGCAACCTCCGCTTTAGACAATATTTCTGAGCGCGCAATTCAGGAGGCGGTAGAGTCTTTGATGCAGTCACACACGGTGATTATCATTGCACACCGGTTATCCACCATTCGCAACGTCGACCGTATTCTGGTCTTTGACTACGGTAAGATTGTTGAAGAAGGCACCTATGACGAATTAAGCCGGATAGAAAACGGAAAATTCGCCGAGCTTTTACAATATAACAGATAAGATTTCAGTCAACACAGCAAAACGACTCTCAGGCCCGTTTTGCTGTGTTTTTTTACAATTCCTTTACATCTTTGGAAAACCGACAATTTTTCTTGTTTTTTTGCTTTCTCCGTGCTATAATATATATTGTATAATTGTATATAATTAGGAGTGTTTTATGAAAAAGCATACATACTGGCACTGGTTGGACCTTGCCTTTGCGCTTGCACTGCTACTGAAGCTGTTTGGCGCAGGTTTTTCCTACTTTTGCGTGCTGGATGACTATATTCAATATGGAAGCTATCCGATGTTTGATCTTTCTCATGTGTATTTAGGCATCGGCACGATTGCAGCAAGACCCTTTGCCGCTCTTTTAGACCCCGCCTTTTGGGGGCTGTTTTTCCCCCACATGGCTTTTGCGCTTTTGCTGCTTGGTGCTCTGCACCTGCTATCCGCCTTTTCCTTAAACAAGGTTTTGTGTGCGCATGGCATCAAAATTACCCCTGTGCTCTATAGTGTTTATTTACTTTTACCGTTATCCTTCGAGGGCACATATTGGATTTCCGCCTCCACGCGCATCGTGGTCGGAATGTTTTTTGCAGCGCTCGCAACGCATATTTTAAACCATTACCTGACAACGCATAAAAAGAAATTCCTGCCGCTTTATGCAGCCGTATGCCTTTTGTCGTTTGGTTTTTATGAATCCGTTCTGATTTTTTCCGGCATTTTGCAGCTGTTTGTTTTAGGAAAGCACGTTATGCGCACAAAGCATTATAAAAAGCTTTTGCTTTTAAGCGTTCCTGCCACTTGTGCACTCTTGTTTTTGGTTTACTACAGACTTGCGCAGGGCATTGGTGCCATGGGAAGCCGCGCATCCGGTTTGTCTTTTGCAAATTTTGAGCTGCGTCTCCTTGAGCTGGTTTCACAATTTGTATATATCTTTACTGTCGGTCTTTTCCGCACAACAGTGGTTGGTTTTATGGACGGCATCAAGCATCTGGCATCATCGCCCCTATATGGAATCACTTTGGGAATCCTAGTGCTCGCCATTTCCGCTTTGTGCGCATACCTTAGCAAAAAACACAAATTGCGTGCGAAATCCAACGTTTGCGTGTCCCTTGGTTTTGCGCTGACGTTTTTTCCGCTTCTGCCAAACGTTTTGGTTGCAGATGTCTGGCTGACGTATCGCTCCATTGTCGTATGTCTGCCCGGGATTTGTCTGCTGCTTGCGCCCCTTTTGGCGATGCTGCTGAAAAACCGCTATGTGAGAATGTCCTTTGTATTTTTAACGGTATTTGTATTCTCCATCGGCTGTATCAACGAGGCGGCAACCTATAAAAAAGTAAACGAAACGGACCTTTTGATTGTTACAAACGTGATTCATGCATTAGACGAAGATGTAGTGGACGGCAAAAAAGGTACGGTTCTGGTGTTGCCGCACGAGGTCATCGTGCCACAAACCAGTTACTATAAAGACCACGTGAAAAGCGTCAGCTATTCCGATTGGTCCCTGACGGGCGCGGTACGCGCCATGGCGAAAAACAATCGCATTCAAATGATTACACCCGTTTTTTCTTTAGATGGCATTGACACAGAGGGAAAACTGATTTTATATATGGACGATTCCTATCAGATTACGGAGGTTTCAAATGATTGACAGAAAACGACTCAACGTTTTAGGCGTGGGCGTGGATACCTACACCATGGAGGAGGCTGCAAGTGTGCTTGTGCAAGCCATGGAGCAGGACCTGCCCAAAACCGTTTATACGCCTAATTCCGAAATTATTCTGTATGCGTATAAAAACCCGTCATACATGGAAGTTTTAAACCGCGGCGATCTGATAACGCCCGACGGCATTGGTGTTGTTCACGCATCCAAGATTTTAAAAAAGCCTCTTTTAGAACGCGTAAGCGGATTTGACCTTGCAAACGTTGTTTTAAAAAAGATTGCAGGAACAGGAAAAACCGTGTATTTGTTTGGCGGAAAACCCGGCGTGGCTGAAGCAGCCGCGGAGAAAATCTGCGCGCTCTACCCCGGAACACAAATTTGCGGCACCCAGGACGGTTATTTCGACGAAGAAAAAGAAAAACAGATTATCGCGGACATAAAAGAAAAAAAGCCCGACCTTTTGTTTGTTTGTCTGGGCTTTCCAAAACAAGAATGTTGGATCGATACACACAAGGACGAACTTTCAGCAAAGGTTTTAATGGGGCTCGGCGGAAGTCTTGACGTGTTTGCAGGAACAGCAAAGCGTGCGCCCGTTATCTTTCAAAAGCTTGGGATTGAGTGGCTCTACCGTCTTTTAAAACAACCCTCCCGCGCGATTCGTATGCTGGCATTGCCGAAGTTTGGTTTTACGGTTTTGCTGCACGGGAAAAAATTTAAAAATGATTGAGGAGAAATCAGATGCAGGAATTTAAATCGGGCTTTGTCAGCATCATCGGCAGGCCAAACGTTGGGAAATCAACGCTGATCAACCGGCTTGTGGGCGAGAAAATCGCCATTATTTCGAGTAAACCGCAAACCACCCGAAACAACATCTTAGGTATCTTAACCGAGGACAATACGCAGATTGTATTCACCGACACACCGGGCATTCACGAGCCAACCAGTATGCTCGCGGAACTGATGGTGAAATCCGCAACCGATGCCATGCACGATACCGACGCAATTTTGTTGTTGGTAGAACCGATTGCCAACGTCGGTCGAACCGAAGTGAAGATTTTAGAAAACTTAAAAAAACAAAATGCACCCGTTATTCTGATTATCAATAAAATTGATACCGTGCAAAAGGACGTTTTACTTGCGGTCATCAAGGCATATACAGACGAGTTTGACTTTGCAGCAGTAATTCCGATTTCTGCAAGACGCAATGACGGCGTAGATACCGTAAAAAAAGAGCTGATGCCTTTTATAAAAGAGGGACCGCAGTATTTCCCCGAGGACATGATAACCGATCAGCCCGAACGACAGATTGCCGCGGAGATTATCCGCGAAAAGCTGCTCCGCAGCTTAAACAAAGAGGTGCCCCACGGGATTGCCATTGAAATTTTCATGATGAAAGAGACGAAAAACGGCATTTCCATTGAGGCAAACATTTATTGCGAAAAGCAGTCGCACAAAGGTATTATCATTGGCAAAGGTGGCGAAATGCTGAAGAAAATCGGCACGGAAGCCCGCACGGAGCTAGAGCGCATGCATGACAAAAAAGTATTTTTGTCCCTTTGGGTCAAGGTCAACGAGGACTGGCGAAACAAGCGGGGCAAGATTGCAAATTTTGGATTTGAACTTTAAAACGGACGTGTTTTCATGGAACTGATTAAAACAGACGGCTTCGTTTTGGCACGCACCTTTGTGGGCGAAAAAGATGCCATCCTTAAAATTCTAACCCCTGAGGCGGGACTTGTGTCCGCCTCTGCCAAAGGTATCAAAAACATGAAAAGTAAACTGGCAGCAGGCGTAAGCGCCTTTACATACAGCGAATTTCTTCTGCGGCAGGACCGCGGAAAATATATCGTGGCATCTGCCAGCCGGAAAGAGGGTTTTTACGGTCTTTCTTCCAATATCGAGCGACTTTCCTTTGCCGCCTATATTGCAGAACTGACCCAAACCTTTGCCCCATCTGCTGACGATGCAAAAGCGGTGCTTCCTTTGGTGCTGAACACATTTTACCTCCTTTCCAACGCGAATAAAAACATGGGGCTGGTAAAATGCGCCTTTGAGCTACGGCTTTTATGCCATCTGGGGTTTTTCCCCGAACTGGACAGTTGCGTCTCGTGCGGTGAAACCGATCATTTGTGTTTTTTCAGCCCGTCTGCGGGTGGGGCGCTTTGCCGCAGCTGCGCAAATACACCCGACACCGCAATTGTCACACAAAATGCCTTGGCTGCCATGCGCTATTGCCAGCATGCAGACGATAAAAAAGCATTTTCATTTACACTCGCACCTGCTGACATCAACGAATTTGAGCACTGCACCGAAAGTATGTGTGAGCACATTTTAGGGCGCAGACTCCCGTCTTTGACCTACTTAAAACAAATAACAGGAAAAAACTGATTTTCCGGAGGAACCTATGAACTTAGATGCAATTTTAAACAAGGTAGAAAAACCCTCCCGCTATATCGGGAATGAATATAACAGTGTGCACAAAAACCTATCAGGCATTGGGATCCGTTTTGGATTTTGCTTTGCTGATGTGTACGAAATCGGCATGTCTCATCTGGGCATGAAAATTCTTTATCATCTGCTTAACTCCGCCAACGATATTTACTGCGAGCGATTTTTCACCCCCTGGGTGGATATGGAAGAACAAATGCGGACAAACCAGATTCCGCTGTTTTCCTTAGAAACCAAAACGCCAGCAAAGGAATTTGATTTTTTAGGGTTTACGCTCCAGTATGAAATGAGTTACACCAACATTTTAAACATGCTGGACTTAGGCGGTATTCCCTTTTACGCAAAAGACCGCGGCGACGATTTCCCGATTATCTGCGCCGGAGGTCCCTGTGCCTATAACCCTGAGCCTCTTGCAGATTTCATTGACTTCTTCATGCTCGGCGAGGGCGAAGAACTCATGTTAGAGGTTATGGACATCTACCGCGACGTGAAGAAAAACGGCGGAACGAAAGATGCATTTTTAAAAGAAATCGTAAAACTCCCCGGCATTTACGTTCCGAAATTTTACGATGTTTCCTATAACAGTGACGGCACCATCCGTACATTTGAGAAAAACTTTGAGATGGCGCCCGAAAAAATTACAAAACGCATTATCAAGGATTTTGACAACTGTTTTGCACCGGACAATATCATTGTTCCCTTTATGGAAATTGTGCATGACAGAATCATGCTGGAAGTGTTCCGCGGGTGTATCCGCGGCTGCAGATTTTGTCAGGCAGGCATGATTTACCGCCCCGTACGGGAGCGTTCTCCCGAAACGCTTTTGTCCTTGGCTGAGCGCCTGATTAAAAACACGGGGTATGAGGAAATCTCCCTATCCAGTCTTTCGACCAGCGATTACACGCGGCTTAAAGAGCTGACAGACGGATTGCTCGAAATGACCGAGCAGAAGAAAATCGGACTTTCCCTGCCCTCGCTGCGTTTAGACAATTTCTCTATGGAACTGATGCAAAAGGTACAAAAGGTGCGAAAATCCGGTCTGACCTTCGCGCCCGAGGCGGGCACGCAGCGTCTGCGCGATGTCATTAACAAAAACATTACCGAAGCGGATTTGACAAACGCCGCGCAAATGGCTTTCAGCGGCGGCTATGGCACCATTAAGCTTTACTTTATGATCGGTCTTCCCACGGAGACGGAGGATGACATTTTGGGAATTTCCCACTTGGCAGACGAGGTTGTAAGCATTTACAAGCACACGCCGAAAGAAATCAGAAACAAGAACCTGCGCGTAACTGTAAGCGTTTCCTCCTTTGTTCCTAAGCCGTTTACGCCCTTTCAGTGGGTCGGTCAAAACACACAGCCCCAGCTTTTCCAAAAGCAAATGCTGCTCAAGGACGCTATTAAAAACCGCTATGTTTCCTATAACTGGCACGATTCTTCTTTGAGCGCAATGGAAGGCGTGTTTGCCCGGGGTGACCGTCGGCTTTCCGCAGTATTGGTTGAAGCGCACCGTCTGGGCGCAAAATTTGACAGCTGGCATGAGTTTTTTAAACCTGACCTATGGCAAACCGCATTCGAAAATACAGGAATTGACCCGCTTTTCTACAACGCACGCGAGCGAAGTTATGAAGAAATTCTGCCTTGGGACCATATTGACGTGGGCGTAACCAAGAAATTTCTGCAAAACGAAAGCGAAAAAGCAAAACGCGGCGAAACAACCAAAAACTGCCGTGAAAAGTGCGCCGGTTGCGGCGTAATTCCAACGTTCGGAGGTGATTATTGTGGCTAAATTCCGAATCCAGTTCACCAAATTCGGTGATATGAAATATGTGTCTCATTTGGACCTGATTCGCCTGTTTACCAGAATATTTCACCGCGCAGAGCTTCCTGTTGCGTATTCACAGGGCTTTAATCCGCACCCGAAAATGGCAGTCTTGCTGCCCCTTTCCGTGGGAACAGAATCCGCCTGCGAGTATATCGACGTAGAGTTTGAAAAAGGTGTCGGTATGCTGGAGGCAATCAAAAAGCTCAAAGGCGCGCTCCCGCTCGGAATGGAGATTCCGCAAATCGGAGAGCTAAACGAAACTTCTAGAAAACCAAAAGAAATTCGCTATGCAAGCTACGAAATCAGCGTAGACAGTCCATTGTCCGACGGACAGATTGATGCGTTTTTGTCCTTAGACTCCATCGAGGTCTTAAAAAAGACCAAACGAAGTGAAGCAATTGCAGATATTAAACCCGACATCATGCATCTTCAGCTCACAGACTCCACCGACACGGGCGCTCGTTTTTCCGCCATCATTTCCGCAGGAAGCAACGCAAACCTAAAACCCGACGTTTTGATAGAGGCAATGAAAACATATATCGAAGGCTTTACGCCGCAAACCGTTTCCATTCTCCGTACGGGGATTTTAAACGAGCGCGGAGAACCTATGATGTAATAAAAAAGGAGTGAAACTATGACGGTAAGAGAGGCAGCGCTCATTGTTTTATACGAAACCGAATCAAAAAACGGCTACTTAAACCTTGTTTTTGCAGACATCTTTCAAAGAGAATCCTTCAAAAAAACAGATATTGCGTTTGCAAAAGAACTGATTTTCGGTGTGTACCGCAAAAAGCTGCTTTTAGACTACGTCATCAGACGCCACTCTTCTCTTCGGCTGAAAAAAATTGAACCGCGTATTTTAACCCTTTTGCGCATGGGCGTTTACCAGATTTATTTTATGGACAAGGTACCCGACTATGCCGTTGTAGCAGAAAGCGTATCATTGGCAAAAAAATATGCAAAAGGCAGAACCTCCGGATTTGTCAACGCTGTTTTGCGCGGGATCCTGCGGGATTTGCCTGAAAATAAGCAAGTAGACTTGTCTGCCCTGTCAAATGACCGCATTCAGTATCTCAGTGTGAAATATTCTTATCCCGAACCGCTCACCGCATTTTTCGTGAAAACCTTCGGGAAAAGAGCAGAAACACTTCTTGCGGCAGGAAACGAAACTCCTGATCTTTGCGTGCGGGTAAACCTTCTGAAAAACACGCGAGACGAGCTCAAAGAGTTGCTTTTGCAGTCCGGCATTGAAGCTAAGCCGACACCTTACACGGACTGCGGATTATATTTAACCCATGCCGACGAGGCAACGCGCCGCGCCCTCGCCACGCGATTTACCGTGCAGGACCAAAGCTCTCAGCTTGCTGCCCTTGCCCTGTCTCCTCAAAAAGGTGACGTGGTGCTGGATTTATGCGCCGCACCTGGCGGAAAAACCACCCATCTTGCAGAGCTGATGGAAAATGTGGGCAAAATATATGCCTTTGACCTGTACGAAAAGCGGCTTATGGCGGTAAACGATGCCGCAAAACGGCTGGAGCTTTCCATCATTGAGACCAAACCGCACGACGCTAGTATTCTGATGGAAGCGTTTATCGAAAAAGCAGACAAGGTGCTCCTCGACGTACCCTGCTCGGGACTGGGTATTATTCGCCGTAAGCCGGACATAAAATATAAGGAAAATATTACAGATTTTGCTGAACTGAATGACATGCAGCGCAAAATTTTAACAACCGCCAAACAATATGTGAAACACGGCGGGGTTTTGGTGTATTCCACCTGCACGTTAAACCCGTCCGAAAACCGCGAAATGGTGGAATGGTTTTTAACGGAGAATCCGGAGTTTTCCCTCTCTCCGATTGACAGTCCTCATATTACAGACCCGCTTTCTGCGCGGGCGAAAACGGGAATACTGGAGATGTTCCCTGACACTGACAATTCCGACGGCTTTTTTGTATGCCGTATGATAAGAAAATAAAACGCGAAAGGAACGCTATGGAACCAAAAACGGATTTAAGAAGTTTTACAATAGAAGAAGTCAGCGCACTCTGCGCATCTCTCGGTTTGCCTGCCTTTCGCGCAAAGCAGATTTATTCTGCACTATTTCGGGTAAACGATATTTCGGAGATTACCACGCTTTCGAAAGATTTGCGCGCCAAACTTTCAGAAAAATATCAAATTGGCAACTTAGCGTGCGCGCAAAAACAGGTTTCCAAAAACGACGGCACTGTAAAATTTTTATTTTCCCTTTCCGACGGAAACTATATTGAAAGCGTGTTCATGAAATACAAGCATGGTAACACCCTTTGCATCTCCTCGCAGGTTGGCTGCGCTATGGGATGCACCTTCTGCGCATCTACCATCGGCGGCAAAGTCAGAAATCTGACCGCCGGCGAAATGATAGAACAGATTCTGGCGGCAGAGCGGGAAATGGGCGAACGGATTTCCAACATTGTCATGATGGGCATTGGAGAGCCGCTGGACAATTTTGATAATGTGGTAAAATTCTTAAAAATTGTGAACCACCCGGATTCTGTTAACATTGGATACCGGCATATTTCCCTTTCCACCTGTGGCATCGTGCCCAGGATTTACGATTTGGCAGATTTGGGATTTCCGATTACGTTATCTGTTTCGCTCCACGCACCCTTTGATGAAATGCGCAGCGAGATGATGCCTGTAAACAAGGCATACCCTTTATCGCAGCTGACTCTCGCAATGAAAGACTATATCGCAAAAACCAATCGACGGATCAGCATTGAATATGCGCTGATTGCCGGCAAGAATGACACCGTTGCCTGCGCCGAAAAACTGGCTTCCCTCTTTTCTGGCGGGCTCTATCACATTAACCTGATTCCCGTAAACAACGTACGGGAAACAACGTATCAGAAAACAGATGCAAAGCATGTGCTTCAGTTTCAGCAAAGACTGATCCGGCGAGGCCTAAATGCAACGATACGCCGCGAGCTTGGCAGCGATATTGATGCCGCCTGCGGTCAGCTTAGAAAGAAAACACAATCTACAAAAAACGAGACACAAAGTTAGAGGTGATATAAAATGGAAGTAGGTTCTGCAACCAGCGTCGGATGTATCCGACCGCTCAACGAAGACTCATATTTCGTCTCCGAGCCAGGCTCGGGCACACTGCTTGCCATTGTCGCAGATGGCATGGGCGGGCACAACGCAGGCGAAATCGCCAGTGGCGAGGCCGTTGGCATCATTCAAAAGGACGTGCTAGGCAAAACCGGCGAACCGCTCAAAGATGTTTTAATTAAAGCCGTTGCCGATGCAAACCACGAAATTTATGAAATGAGCATCAAAAAGAAAAAGCTCTCCGGTATGGGCACCACCATCACCGCAGCCATCGTGACCGAAAAGAACGTGACGGCGGTGCAGGTAGGCGACTCCCGATTGTACTTAATCCGAAAAGATGAAATTACACAAATCACAAAAGACCATTCCTTGGTAGAAATGTTGGTGGACAGCGGCTCTATCACAAAGGAAGAGGCAAAGCACCATCCGCAGCGAAACGTGATTACCCGCGCCGTCGGCACGGACAAAAACGTAGAAGCTGATGTATATGAATTTCAAACCGAGCCGGAGGACATCGTGCTTTTATGCTCCGATGGTTTGGTAAACATGGTGGACGACGAGAAAATTCTGTCGGTAATAAAATGTGCAGCGTCTATGGAATATGCGGCAAACGCATTGGTCGCAGAAGCTGAGATTGCCGGCGGTACAGATAATATAACCGTGATTGTAATTAAGTTCTAACTTGAACAGAAACGGAGATGAAAAGCTATGATGAACGGAAAAATTATTGATGGAAGATATGAAATAATCGAGGAAATCGGTCGCGGCGGCATGGCGATTGTGTACCGCGCAAAATGTCTGGTATTAAACAGATATGTTGCAATTAAGGTACTGCGTCCGGAATACCGTGACGACGCAGAATTTATCAAACGGTTTAAAATTGAGGCACAGTCTGCCGGAAGCCTTTCCCACCCGAACATTGTCTCGATTTACGATGTAGGAAACGAGGACGACATCGAATACATCGTCATGGAGTATGTAGAGGGCATTACCTTAAAGCAATATGTGAACACAAAGGGCGTTTTACAGTGGAAAGAAGCGGTAGACTACGCGTCCCAGATTTGTTCCGGCTTAGAACACGCGCATAAAAAAGGTATTGTGCACAAAGATATTAAACCGGAAAACATCATTATCACAAAAGAGGGGATTTTGAAAATCACCGATTTTGGTATTGCAAAAGCGCTCAACCAAGGCACCATTGCCACAGGCGGACTGACTATGGGCAGTGTGCACTATTTCTCACCTGAGCAGGCACGTGGCGGTTTCACAGACGCAAAAACCGATCTGTATTCTTTGGGAATTCTGCTTTACGAAATGGTAACAGGCAAGTTGCCCTTTGACGGCGATTCTGCAATCAGTGTTGCCATGCAGCATTTAGAGAAAGACCCCACTCGCCCGTCTGTGTTTAACATGTCCATTCCCCGTTCTTTGGAGACTGTGATATTAAAGGCAATGAAAAAAGAACAGAGTGAACGCTATCAGTCTGCAACACAGATGCTCATTGACCTGAAAAAAGTTTATGTCGGCTCTGACGTGAAATATAACAACGCAGATCATGCCAAAAAAATGGGACCTGCAACCGCAAACGGCGCACCGGCAAAACGCCCCGGCGCAAGCCAGTCGCCCGCACGCAAGCCAAACGGCTCTGCAGCAGGTGCGAAAAGACCCGCTCCCAAAGGTGATTCTGCCGGTGCAAAAAAGAAAAAGAAGAAAAAGGGCGATGCACTGGGCATTGCAGCCGGCATTACCGCAGCACTTGCCGTTTTGGCAGTGATTTTCGTCTGCGTGATTTTCTTCTCCACTGGCGGCTCCAATAACGAAGTAACCTGCCCTGATTTGGTGAACCTCACCTGCGCAGAAGCCTTAGACCGCATTGATGAAATTAAGGGTGGAAAAAAGCTGAAAGTTGTATTGGATAACGGCAAGGAAATTTCTGGACATGAGGAAGGCATTATTGTCAGCCAGAATCCAAAAAGCGGTATTAAGATAAAAAATAACGCAAAAATCACGGTAGTCTTAGGCGACAAGCCCGTAGAGACAGAAGTGATTCCGTCTCTTTACGGCAAAAGCCAATCTGATGCAAAAAAACAGCTGGAGGCTTTGGGCTTTGCTGTTCGCTTTGAAGTGCAGGACCATAACGATTTGGCAGCAGGTCGCGTAATTGGAACCTCCCCCGCAGCCGGTGAAACGTTATCGAAAGAGTCTGTGGTAACGGTTTATGTCAGCAGCGGAAAAGAAGCAGATAATAACGATGAATATACAGAGGTTCCCCGCTTAATTGGACTTTCCTTAGAGGAGGCTGAACGAGAGCTGGAACGCGCAGGTTTAAGCCTGGGCGAAACGAAAACTGTGAGCAGTTCCAGGTCCAAAGGAACCGTTGTGGATCAATCCCGTTCCGAGGGTGACAGGGTGAAGAAAAATACCGGTATTGATTTAGAAATCAGCAGTGGTAGAGCGGCATCTACTCCGACTCCCACACCTACGCCCACATCAACTATCACATCTACTCCAACTGCAACGCCCACACCGGGGAACCCCTCCGGAGGCGAAACAGAAAATTCGACTCCTGAACCAACCGATCATACAAGCGATACCGACGAATAGGAAAGGCGGACTTATTTCATGCAAGGAACCATTATGAAAGGAATCGGCGGATTCTATTATGTGAAATGTGACAACGGCAACACCTATTCCTGCCGCGCCCGAGGGAAGTTCCGCAAAGATGGTACAACGCCTGTTGTAGGCGATTTTGTTGAAATTGACCTCTCCGGCTCCGGTAGCTGCGAAGGATATGTCACAAAGATTTTTCCGCGTAGCAACGTGTTTTTCCGCCCGCCTGTTTCTAACATCGATCAGCTTTTGGTTACCTTTGCAGCAAAAGATCCTGACCCGGCTTTAGAGCTCATTGATAAACTCACAGTTTCTGCAGTTGCACAAAAGGTTTCCTGCGCAATCTGCATCAACAAAACGGAGCTTGACCGGAAAACCGCGCACCTTTTAGAAGCGGAATACCGTTTGGCGGGTTTTCCCGTTTTGATTTGTTCTGCTGTAACCGGCGAGGGTATTGAGGATTTAAAGGCGCTCCTTCAAGATAAAATTACGGCTTTGGCAGGAAGCTCCGGCGTCGGAAAGTCCAGTCTGCTCAACGCGATGGGCGAAAAGCTGAACCTAAAAACCGGTTCTGTCAGCGACAAAATCAAGCGTGGCAAGCACACCACAAGACATACAGAGTTGTTTCCCTTGTCCTTTGGCGGTTTTGTATTTGACACACCGGGCTTCGGTTCTTATGAAACAGAAAAACGCATGGCGCAGGATTTGGCAGCGTTGTTTCCCGAGTTTTATCCCTATGACGGAAAATGCCGTTTCCCCGGCTGTAGCCACATTTCCGAGCCGGATTGCGCCGTAAAAGAGGCGCTTTCGGCTGGCAAAATCGGTGAAAACCGCTATAAAAGCTACTGCGCAATGTTTGAGGATTTAAAAAACATTAAGACCTGGCAGCTTTGATGCTGCAAATTTGATACATCTGAAAAACGGAGGACTCCCATATGATTATTTTAGCACCTTCCATTTTATCGGCGGACTTTTCCCGTCTGGGGGACTGCGTTGCCGAAATAGAGCAGGCAGGCGCACAGTATTTGCATATCGACGTGATGGACGGTCATTTCGTGCCCAATATTTCCTTTGGTGCACCTGTGATGAAATGGATTCGTTCCAAAAGCAAACAGGTTTTTGACGTGCATCTTATGATTTCAAATCCGCTTGATTATATTGACGATTTTGCAAAGGCAGGCGCTGACATCATTACATTCCATGTCAATTCAAACAGCGACGCAGAAAAAACGCTGGACGCGATTCATGCCCACGGTATCCGTGCCGGTCTTGCCGTAAACCCGGATATTCCCGTGGAAACCATGTTCCCCTACCGTGACAAGATGGATATGGCGCTGATTATGTCTGTGTATGCCGGTTTTGGCGGTCAGAGTTATATAGAGGATGTAAACGAAAAAATTAAGGCTGCCCGCGCATTTTTCGGCAGCGACTTCGACATAGAGGTAGACGGAGGCATAGGGCTTGACAATATGCACATTCCTGTATCCTACGGGGCAAACGTTTTGGTCGCAGGAACAGCGGTATTTGGCGCAAGTGACCCGAAAGCCGCAGTACAAGCCTTTTTAAAAGGCGGGGAGCAAAAACAATGAAGGTGCTGATTATATCGGGCGGGCCGTGTTCCGGCTTGCCTGACGGCATTCTGCCGACTGACTATGACCTGATTCTTTGTGCCGATAAAGGGTATCTGCACGCAAAGGCACTTGGCATTGTGCCCCACATTTTTGTGGGAGACTTAGATTCACTTCCCGAAGATGTCTCCATTCAAAGCAAGGAGACCTTTGTCCTTCCTCCAATCAAGGATATGACCGACACACAAGAGGCAATGACGATTGCTCTGTCCCGCGGCGCTGAACATATCACGGTGATTGGTGCGCTGGGCGGAAGAATTGATCACACGCTTGCCAACATTCATTTGCTCAAATTTTGTTTGGACCGCGGCGCAACGTGCGAGCTGGTTGACGAGACAAGTTCTGTAACATTAATCGACCATCCGACCCGGTTTTTGAAACGAGAGGGCTTTTGCATCTCTGCAATTCCGCTCACCAAATGCGAGCACGTAAAAGAGACCGGCGTGTTCTATCCATTAGAGGACGCCACGATGGACTTAGGAAACCCGTACGGCGTCAGCAACGAATTTACGGAAGAGTACGCAGAAATCGATCCCGGAAACGGTCTTTTGCTCGTGATGATTTGTAAGTCCAAATAAGAAAAATGTTGAAAATTAGGGGAAAACCTTGAAAAAAACCTCACAATATATTATAATGGTATCAGGACCATTTGATGTATTGTGAGGTTTTTTTGACCTCCTTGCATGCAAAAGAGGAGTTTTTATGAAAAGAATACTAATGTACATATTGGTCGCGATTGTGGTTTGCACCGGGATTCGCGCAGACGCACTCACACGGCTTTATTATCCCGATGGCTCGACCAGACTGGTGGGAAAAAGCCTGGTTATGGCAGAAACGGCGATGGGAGCAAGTGTCAACCCCCATGAGACATATATCACCATATACTCCCCCGCAGGAAACGCGAAAATGATAAAACGGTCTGACCGCGCACAATATCCAGAGGATGCATGGTTTGATGAGCCGGTCTGCAACATGTATGCTGCCGATGGACGGACCAGAGTAACAAAAACAGCTGAAGTCGAGGCTTATCTTAACGTAGGTTGGTATTTAGAGCCGGTCTGCACCATGTATGCCGCGGACGGGCGCACCCGCGTAACGAAAAAAACCGAGGTCGAGGCTTATCTTAACGTAGGCTGGTATTTAGAGCCGGTTTGCATCATGTACGCCGCTGACGGACGTACCCGTGTGACGAAAAAAACGGAAATAGAAGCTTATAAAAACGTGGGCTGGTATGAGCGCCCTGAAGACATTCCCCGCCCGAATGGTAAAATGATTGCACTGACCTTTGACGACGGCCCCAGCAAATATACCGACCGCATATTAGACTGTCTGGAGCAGTATGGCGCTAAGGCAACCTTTTTTGTGGTGGGAAACAGTGTCAACGCATATCCGAACACGCTAAAGCGTGCTCACCAATTGGGTATGGAAATCGGAAACCACACGATGACGCATCCAAACCTGAAAACGCTGGGAGCCGACAGCATAAAATCGCAGCTGGAACGCACAAACAGCGCCATTATCAGTGCCGGCGGCACTACGCCGCGCCTTCTTCGCCCGCCTTACGGCAACTATAACAGTACCGTGCAGAAGGTGGCAGGCATGCCGCTCATTTTGTGGTCTATTGACACGCTTGACTGGAAAACACGCAACGCCGATAAAACAGTAAGCTGCGTATTAAACGAGGTAAAGGACGGCTCTGTGATTTTAATGCACGATTTATACAGCCAATCTGCCGACGCGGCGGTTCGTCTGATTCCTCTGTTGATTGACCGTGGGTATCAGTTGGTCACGGTCAGCGAGCTTGCAAAAGCAAAGGGGTATCAATTAGAAAAAGGAACGGTGTACAGTCGTTTTAAAGCCAAATAAGAAGAAAAGGGCTGTAGTAAAATGCACAGACCACACAAGGCAAAGGAAAAGCTTGATTGATGGCTTTTCAGTAAATCAATAATTTGAAATGATGCAAAACAAAAGGAAGAAATTCGAATTATTCGAATTTCTTCTGTTTTTTATGCCTTGTGTTTTAGGCAAACTGAACCACTCGCTGTACTTATGTACAGCTTCGGGGCACACCCCTACGGGTTCAGTTTGTCTAATCTGCACGATTTTCCGTCCAGCCCAAAAGGGACTGTAGCAGAATAATTTCATTTTGCTACAGTCCCCATTTTTTCTATTTTATTTTAAGCTTTCCGCCAACGCATTTAAATCCTTTCGCATAATCTTTCCTGACGTGGTTTTTGGAAGATCGTCAATATATTTTACGACGCGGGGATATTTATAAGGCGCCGTATTTTTCTTAACATGAACCTGCAGTTCTTTGGTCAACTGCTCAGACGGCGTAAAGCCCTCGCGCAGTACCACAATGGCACAAATGAGCTGACCGCGAATTTCGTCCGGCACGCCTACAATGGCGCTTTCCTTTACCGCAGGATGCGTGTTTAAAACACTTTCAATTTCATAAGGTCCAATACGGTAACCGGAAGATTTTATCATATCATCGTTTCGGCATACATAGTAAAAATATCCGTCGGTATCCTTATAAGCAATATCACCCGTATGATATACACCGCCCTGCAGAGGCTGAATGGGTTCTCTGTTTAAGGAATATCTGGTGAGCAAGCCAACCTGCTTTTCCGCAGGAATAATGACAATTTCGCCCTCTTCACCTGCGTCGCAGTAGCCACCGTCGGCTGCTAAAATGCGCACATCATATAAAGGCGACGGTCTGCCCATCGAACCGGAGCGAACCTTAAGCCACTGGAAGGTACAGCAAATGGGTGAACCTTCGCTTTGCCCAAACCCAACGTGAATATCCTGTCCCGTAATTTCTTTCCATTCACGATTTACTTCATCAGATAAGGGTTCACCTGCCGTTGCAAACCACGTGACAGAGGCAAAATCCTCCTTATGAATTCCGCTGTGCAGCATCAAGCGATACATCGTCGGCGGTACGCACATGGTTGTGGGTCGGTATTTTGCGATAACTTTAATAAAGCTTTCTGCATCAAACCGAAGCGGATCATATCCGAAAATTGCAGACCCGCAAATCCACTGCCCGTAGATATTTCCCCATCCAAATTTTGCCCAGCCGCTGTCAGACTGTGTCAAATGCAACCCGTTATTTAATACGCGCTGCATATATTTCGCCGTAGTAATATGACCTAAGGGGTATGTGCGGTTATGAATTGCCATTTTGGGATAACACGATGTACACGATGTGAAATATATAACCATTTCATCATCATTGGTTCGGCAAACCGGTTTTTCATACAAATCATATTTGGGATATTCGTTGTTTAAGTCACAGTAATCGGTGACGGGATTGTCGCTTACAATTACAATGTGCTTTAAGGTTTCACACTGCGCGGGAACGGGCGCAATCTGCGCGCGGACAAAGGCATCGTCAATCGCAATAATCATTTTTGCTTCTGCGCTATCAACGCGGTAAGCAATGTCTTTTGTTGTCAGCTGAATGGAGGCAGGAACTAAAACTGCACCCATTCTATGCAGTGCAACCGCCAAAACCCAGTATTCCCATCTGCGGCGCATCAGCGTGATAACGCGGTCGCCGGGACAGATACCCAAAGATTCAAAATAACTTGCCATTCGTTTAGAACGTTCGGAGATTTCCGCAAAGGTCAAAATGCGTTCGTTCCCCTCATCGTTGCAATATACCAGCGCAACCTTTTCCGGCTCTGATTTTCCCCATTCATCCACAATGTCTCTGGCAAAATCAAAGTTTTCGGGTACATTGATTTTAAATTTTTCCGCAAACTCCTCGTAGCTATCAAACTCTGTTTGAGGCATATAATTGTTTAACAATTCCATCGCTCTTACTCCTTTGTTGCAAAATCAATAAAAAGAGTCATTCCCCCATTAGGACGAATGACTCGTGATACCACCTAACTTTGCACGGGCTCGTTACTTCCCGCGCCTTATCCGACACAACGAACATACGCTATGCCGCCTTCCCTTTCTACGGCGGAACACACTCCGTCGGAGCCTACTGAGGAACAACTCCCGTTCAGTCCGCAACTCCGAGACTACTTCAAAATCCCTCTGTCAAAGCGCTTCCACCGTCCGCTTCTCTCTATGCACAGGTCAGGAAATCTACTCCTTCTCTTCCTTGTCTTTCGTATTCAATTGTTTTGATTATAGCATGTTTTTCCGATAATGTCAACACTTTTTTGTTTTTTATAGAATCCGTTAAAATATTGCGAACAATACGATTCGATTTTTCGCTGATATGTGATAAAACATCTATGTACAACGATTTTTGTAACATAAAACTTAACGATTTTCTAATTCTTCTAACAAATCCATGTACTCTTGTAAAGTACGAATAGCAGTTTGTAGTGTAACATCTTGCGAAGTACCTGAATGCTTTATATTCTCTTTCTCAATTACAAACAAATTATTATACTTTATACTATATTTTGTATTTTCATAATAATCAAACAGTTCTTTTGATTTATTTGCAAATTCTTCCATTGTATCAAATTTATAAATCGTATCATTCTCTTTTAATAAATGCCAATAAGTACTTGCCCAAATATTACCAATATCTTCTGCGTTTTGTTCTCCCCTCATCCATGTACCATTTGGATTTGAAGATGCATAATATATTGAAATATCATCAGTATCAATATATTTCGTTCTATTATAAGGACTATTTTTGTCTGCTGTTAAAGAATATTCTTTATCATCAGGTAATACGGTGCCCTCTAATGGTTTTCCCATAGAACTTACTGTTAATGGTTTATGAAAAACATAGTGAAAGAACTTATC
>JAZNIA010000067.1:0-7007 GCA_045577195.1 Congzhengia sp. | reverse complement strand
GATACCACTGATGTAGTTCAAAAAGAAATGTACACGTTTTTGGACAAAGGCGGAAGAAGCATTACACTCCGTCCGGAGGGAACGGCGTCTGTTGTGCGCAGCTTTGTAGAATCCTCGCTTTATGCGCAACCGCAGCCTACAAAACTGTATTATTTGTACCCCTGCTTCCGGTACGAAAAACCGCAGGCAGGCAGACTTCGTGAATTTCATCAGTTTGGCGTTGAAATTATGGGAGCAGAATCTGCAGCAATTGATGCAGAAGCAATTTCCCTTGCAATGCAAGTATTTGCGCGTCTTGGTATTACGGGAATTGAGCTGAACATCAACAGCATCGGTTGTCCAAACTGCAGAAAGGCGTATAACGAGGCGCTCAAAGCATATTTTGCACCGCATCTGGGCGAACTTTGCGAAACATGCAGACAGCGTTATGAAAAAAATCCCTTGCGTATCTTAGATTGCAAATCTAAAGAATGCAAAGTGATATACAAAGATGCCCCTGTGCTGCTTGACCACATCTGCGAAGATTGTACGGCGCATTTTGAAAAGCTGAAAGCATATCTTGATATGATGAATATACCGTATTCCATTGATCCGACCATTGTTCGCGGTCTGGACTACTATACCAAAACCGTATTTGAGATTATCTCCAAAAACAAAGGATCGGAAGGAACGATTTGTGGTGGCGGAAGATATAATGGCTTAGTTGCGGAAATCGGTGGACCGGAAACCCCCGGCGTTGGTTTTGCGATGGGGCTGGAACGGTTAATTCTTGTTCTGGAAAGTCTAAGTCTCATTCCGGAAAACGAAGAACGCCCGGATCTTTTCGTTGCGAATATCGGCGAACGTGCAGATTTATTTGTGCAAAAACTGGTGTATGACTTAAGAAACATCGGCATCAGCGCAGAGCGGGATTACCTATGCCGTAGCGTGAAAGCGCAGATGAAATATGCAAACAAAATAGCAGCGCGGTTTTCGTGTGTTATTGGCGATGATGACATTGAAAAGGGTGTTGTTTCTGTGAAAAACATGGAAAACGGAGAAACAGCTGAGGTTTCGTTTGAACAGTTGGCTGACCATATCAAAACAAATACTGAACTGACAAGATAAATTAGGAGGAGCTAGGAATATGGAAACGATTGTAGGATTAAAGCGTACGCACCGCTGCGGCGAACTCACCTTAGAGGATGTTGGCAAGCAGGTTACCGTTATGGGCTGGGCACAGGTATATCGTAACCTGGGCGGCGTTATCTTCATTGACCTTCGCGACAGAAGTGGCATTTTGCAGCTTGTTGCCCGTGTGGAGGATGGCGAAGAAGTGTTTAATAAAGCAGATCAGGTGCGTAGTGAATATGTTCTTGCTGCTGTGGGTGAGGTTGTAAAACGCGACCCTGAGACCGTAAACGAAAAAATTAAAACTGGTCACATTGAAGTGCGTATGAGCGAACTTCGCATTTTGTCTAAGTCGGAAACTCCTCCGATTTACATTGAAGAAAACAGCAATGTCCGAGAAGAAGTTCGTTTAAAATACAGATATCTGGATTTGAGAAGACCGGATATGCAAAGATTGATGGAGCTTCGTCATAAAGTCTGCAAAATTGCGCGCGACTATTATGATGAAAATGGATTTTTGGAAATCGAAACACCGATGCTCACAAAATCTACGCCTGAAGGCGCAAGAGACTATTTAGTTCCCAGCCGTGTTCATCCCGGCTCATTCTACGCGCTACCGCAGTCTCCGCAGCTGTACAAACAGCTGTTGATGCTCTCTGGTATGGACCGTTATTTTCAGATTGTAAAATGCTTCCGTGACGAGGACTTAAGAGCTGACCGTCAGCCGGAATTTACGCAGATTGATTTAGAGATGTCTTTCGTCAATGAAGACGATGTTATGTCCATCAATGAAGAACTGATGAAAAAGGTGTTTAAAGAAGTAAA
Source organism: Congzhengia sp. (assembly GCA_045577195.1). Classification (GTDB taxonomy): domain Bacteria; phylum Bacillota; class Clostridia; order UBA1381; family UBA9506; genus Congzhengia. The sequence goes on along the minus strand of JAZNIA010000067.1, from coordinate 5,072 downwards.
AGGAATTGACATCGAAACACCTTTCAAGCGGATCCCGTATCAGGAGGCAATGGACCGATTCGGTTCTGACAAACCGGATACCCGATTCGGCTTAGAGCTTGTAAATATTTCAGACCTTGTGGAAAATAGTGACTTTAAAGTGTTTACAGATGTTGTAAAACGCGGCGGCAGTGTTCGTGCCATTAACTGCAAGGGCGGTGACGCAAAATTCTCCAGAAGAGATTTAGACGGTTTGGTGGATTTTGTAAAAACCTACCGTGCAAAGGGTTTGGCGTGGGTTACCGTTGCTGAAAACGAACTAAAATCACCCATCACAAAATTCTTTACAGAAGAGCAAGTAAACGCGATTTTAGAAAGAATGGGCGCAGAAGTGGGCGACATTATCATGATTGTTGCCGACAAAAATGAAATTGTGTATGACGCTTTGGGCGCACTGCGTTTAGAGCTTGCAAAACGTTTTGAATTGATTCAGAAAGATACGTATGACCTCTTGTGGGTAACGGATTTCCCGCTTTTAGAGTATGATGATGATGCAAAACGCTATGTGGCAAAACATCATCCCTTTACAATGCCGAAAGACGAGGACATTCCGCTTTTAGAGACTGATCCCGGAAAAGTTCGTGCTAAGGCATACGATATGGTCTTAAATGGCACAGAGGTAGGCGGCGGAAGCCTTCGTATCTTTAACACAGAACTTCAACAGAAAATGTTTGAAGCACTGGGCTTTACAAAAGAACAGGCATGGGAACGCTTCGGCTTCTTAATGAATGCATTTAAATACGGCACACCTCCGCACGGTGGTATGGCATATGGTCTTGATAGACTCGTTATGCTGCTTGCCGGCAGAGACTCCATTCGTGACGTAATTGCATTCCCAAAAGTAAAAGATGCATCCGAACTGATGACGGAAGCGCCCGGAACCGTAGACGAAAAGCAGCTTGAAGAGCTTTGCATCAAGCTGGACTTGCCGGAAGAAGAATAAATCGGCCTGTTTCCATATGATTGATAAAAGTATGCGGAAATATTTGTTATGAGTATTTCCGCATATTGAAATTAGGAGGCGATTTTGTGATACAAATTAAAAATCTGGTAAAAAAGTACGGCAACAAGCTTGCTGTTGACCATATCTCAATTTCGGTCAATAAAGGAGAAATTGTTGGTCTTCTTGGACCAAATGGTGCAGGTAAATCTACTACCATGAACATATTAACAGGTTATCTTTCTGCAACGAGCGGCGAGGCGCGTATTGACGGATACGATATTTTAGAAAACCCCATTGAGGCAAAGAAAAAAATTGGCTATCTCCCAGAACTGCCGCCGCTTTATATGGATATGACTGTAAGTGAGTATTTAAGTTTTGTATATGATTTGAAAAAAGTGGACACAAAGAGTAAGAAAAAGCACCTTTTAGAAATCATGGATACGGTGAAAATCACCAATGTGAAAGACCGCTTGATTGCAAACCTTTCTAAGGGTTATAAGCAAAGAGTAGGCTTAGCGCAGGCAATGGTTGGAAACCCAGAGGTGCTGATTTTGGACGAGCCTACAGTAGGTCTTGACCCAAAACAGATCATTGAAATCCGCGATGTGATCAAAAAGCTTGGAAAACACCATACCGTAATTTTATCCTCCCATATTCTGCAAGAGGTGCATGCGGTGTGCGAACGCGTGATTATTATTAACAAGGGAAAAGTTGCCGCGATTGACAGCCCGGATAACCTGGCGAAATCGATTTCAAACGAGAATAAATTCAGCTTGCGTATTGCAGGCGATGAAAGAACGGTTCTTGATATTATCCGCGAAATTCACGGCGTAAAATATGTAAAACCCATTGGCAGAAAAGAAAAGAACACCATGGACTTCTTGGTAGAGGCAGAGCCAAACGTAGATGTTCGTCCGCTGATCTTTGGCGCAATGGCAAAGGAAAATCTTCCAATTCTTTCTATGCAGACAGTGGACATGTCCTTAGAGGATATATTCTTAGAGGTAACAGAAAAAGAACGCGATATGGTTTCTTTTACAGGCATAGACGAAAGCGAAGTAGAAATGATTGGCTCTAATCAAAACAGCAAAGGAGGAAATGAAAATGAAGGCGATCTTTAAACGCGAATTTGAAAGCTATTTCAAATCCCCGCTCGGCTATATTTTTCTTGGATTGTTTTTAGCGTTTTCCTCACTTGTGTTTATGATGACCAATGTGCTTTATCAAACAGCTTATATGAACAACTTTTTCCATACGATTTGCTATATTTTTGTAATTGCTGTTCCGCTTTTAACCATGAAAATGTTTTCAGAAGAACGAAAGCTAAAAACAGACCAGCTTTTGCTCACAGCACCGGTCAAGGTATCGGAGATTGTTTTTGGGAAATTCTTGTCCGCTGTGGCGGTTTTGGGACTTGGAATTGTTGTTACGCTGTTATATCTCGTATTTGTTAAACTATACGGTCAGCCTGTTGTAGCGCAGTCTTTGGTTGGATACTTTGGGTTACTGTTATATGGCGGTATGCTGATTTCGATTGGGATGTTTGTTTCCACACTCACACAAAGTCAGGTTATCGCCGCGATTTCCACCCTTGCTCTGGTTGGCGTACTCTCCTTTGTGGGCAACCTGACAGCGGGATTTACTTTTACAACTTTATTTAATGGCGCATTTTCGTTTTTGGGTGTATTTTTAGACGGAGCATTAAACTTTTTAGACATCAGTGTGCGGTTCGCTGATTTTGCAGCAGGAACACTCAATTTCGTTCCAATTTTCTATTTTCTTAGCATTACCGCACTGTTTATTCTGCTGACGGTCAGAGTAATTGAAAGAAGACGTTGGAGGTAAACGAGATGAAAAATAATACAAAACAAAAATATCTAATCAATTCCTCCGTCATAATTGCTGGTGCTGTTTTAATTGCAATTTTGTTAAACTCGATTTTGATCGCATTTGATAAAAAAATGTCCTTGGAGATTGATTTAACAGCCGATGAAATTTATCAACTGACCGATGAATCAAAATCGGTTGTCGATAGAATTGACGAAGAAATGGAAATCGTTCTTTTATACGATGGAACAAATTATGATGCATACAGCTTGAATCTACTCAACAATATTTTGAACTTGTATGCGGAAGAAAACAGTAATATAAAAATTAAGACGATTGACTTTATCAATAATATGATGGACTTGCAACCGTATGTTACGGCGCTCCAAAACGTTACAGATCCATATTATGCAATGGTGTTTGCCCAAGGAGAACATTACGAAATTGCGCAATCAAACTCCTACAGCACAACAACCGGAAACAGTACAATTGAGCGCACGGTTACTAACAAGCTTGCAACCTTTGTTGACGGGTATGGAATTTCCGAAATTACAATGACCTCCGGTCACGGAGAACGCATTAACGAAGGATTCCATTCCATTCTTTCTATGTATCAGTACACAATCAATACGGTGGACTTATTACAGCAGGAACTTCCTGAACCAGGTAAATCCTTGGTTATTGTCAATGCACCCACCGGCGATTTTTCTGTAGAAGAAATTGAAAAGCTGGATGCATACCTCGACCGGGGCGGAAATGTACAGATTTATTTTGACCCGCTGGCGAACAAGGACGCATTGCCGAGACTGGAAAGCTATCTGGAAACAGAATGGGCAATTAAGCGAAACCATCAGGTGATTGTGGATTCGGATAACACCCTTTCTTTTGAAGATGATTTATTTGGAACTATTTCGGTCGCAAAACTGACGGATAGTGAATTAGTTGCGCCGATTTCAGCGAGCCGAAAAAATATCATGTATTCCTTGTCGAATTCCTTAGAAATTTTAGGTGATAAGCCGAATACCATTGAAATTACACCGGTACTGCAAACGAACTCTAATGCGTATTTAAAGGATGTAACATCTGTGCGGGAAAGTAAGACGGGCAGTGATCCCTCAGGAACATATAATGTGTTACTTTCTGCAACCAGAACAAACTATACGCTAAACGAGGAAGTGTTTACAGGAAAACTTCTCATTAGTGGTTCAGGATATACAATGGACACTTTAATCGGTGACACAAGATATGCCAATGAGGATTTGCTGATTAACTCCTTTAACTGGATGCGTGGAAGCAAAGCCGGTATCACAGTCCGAGAAAAAGAACTTCCGCAGGGAAGCCTTGCTGTTCCAAACGGACAGTTCTGGCCCTGGTTTATCGCACTGGTTGTATTGATACCTGCTTTGATATTAGGTGGAGGTATCTTCACATGGGTCAAACGCAGATATAAATAATAAACATAAAAAATGTCTCTGCCTTGTTTGTAAGGCAGAGACATTTTTTGTATCTATTTAGTTAAGCCCCATAATTTCATCTACAGGAAGCGACATTACCAAGGCACGACTTTCGGTATTGATTCCCGCAACGGAATTGATTTTCTGCATAATTGCAGTACGGTTTTCCTTGGGACTCAAAATCGCCAGAATATCTTTTTCTGGCTGAATGGTAAAACCAAAAATGTTTTCCACATCTTCATATCCAACGCGACGTGCGTGGAGCAGCGTACCACCCGTTGCGCCGGCACTTTTTGCAGTTTCCATAACAGTATCAACTGTACCGTGACTAATAATTGCTAAAATCAATTCAAATGTTCTGCCGTTCTCCAAGACGATTTCCTCATTTCCTTTTAAATTTTCAGGCTTACATAAGATTTGTGGCACGCGGGCACTGATGGATGAAAGGGGAATTGTAAACACAATACCGTTTCCCGGTTTGTCCAGATGAAATTGCTCCGTGATTTCTGTCAGTACAGCAGGGATTTTAATCGCCGGAGCCATTGTGAGGACAACGTCCTTTTCTGTGCCCTCAAGCCCTAAGTAGTCTAAAATTTCCGAGGTAGCAGTACCCATACCGAGGCAAATAAAATCGTAGTGCAGCTGGTTTCTTTTATAAAAATCAACCATTTTTGTACCTGTACCGCGGCGCGTAATCGTCACAATTAGTTTGATCCGAGTTGCACTTGTGTCCATGTATTTGCCTCCTCATCATAAAAATATTCGATAATATCGTCTGTAATATACAAAGATTCGCTTGGGGTAATGTC
>JAZNIA010000066.1:0-10828 GCA_045577195.1 Congzhengia sp. | reverse complement strand
AAGGCTTCTTAAAATAACGGAAATGATTTCTGCACGTTCGCCGCTCCCCCCGCCAATGCCGATCCCTACCGCCCGCACCATAATGCCAATGATGTCGTCAATAATCGCGGCGCTGATGATAGCGGTTCCAAGCTCCGATTTGAGCTTACCCAGCTCCGAGAGGGTCTGCACCGTGATGCTCACAGAGGTGGCGGTTAAAATAACACCAATAAACAAGGCTTTATAAAATTCGGGTGAGCCGATTGCCGCAAACCCGTAAAAAGCGGAATATAGCAATGTTCCGCAAATCAAAGGAACTGCAACGCCGCAAATGGCAATCAGGCAGGCAAAGGGCCCTGTTTTAATCATGTCTTTTAAGTTTGTTCCAAGGCCTGCAGAAAACATTAAAAGGATTACGCCGATTTCTGCCATCTGCGCCAGAAAGTCTGTTTGTCCCACGAGACCGAGCAGGCTCGGACCGATCAGCAGTCCCGCCAGAATTTCTCCAACAACCTGCGGAACACGTATTTTCCGTGCCAACAGCCCCAACAGTTTTGCTGCGAGCAGAATAATTGCCAAATCTTTAAATATCGCGTATGTTTCCATGACATAATCCTCTTTTCCTGAGTTTCAACCAGTATCATACCACAATTAAAAAGGAAATGCAACGTCTTTTATGCTAATTTTTTTTGAAAAAAGTAAGGCATTTTATTCATATTGTTGAAAAAATAGACTTGACGTATGGTGTATTTTGTGAGATAATATAACTATCATATTATAGCATCTTTGTAATTTAAACAATTGAATGTGCATAAAACAAAATTCAGCACAAAGCGAGGGCGTTTTTCATGAAAGACATTTTGAAGAAGGTTGCAGACAATATGACTGCAATCAAAAATCAGGGAATTGACGAAGTTTGTCCCATTGGTATTATCGATATTGAAAACTGGGAATGGCCCCAGGGTGTCGGCATGTATGGTATGTACAAATACTATAAGGAGCTGGGGGACGTGTCCTACCGTGACTATTTGATTTCTTGGTATGACAGGAACATCAAAAAGGGTCTTCCGGAACGCAACGTCAATACCATGTGCCCGATGCTTACACTGGCGTTTTTAGCAGAGGAAACCGGCAGAGAAGATTATATGAAGCTTTGCAGCGAATGGGCTGAGTGGGTTATGTATGAAATGCCCAGAACCGAAGGTGGCGGTATTCAGCATATTGTAAGCGGCGAGGAAAACCACAATCAGGTTTGGATTGACACCTTATTTATGACGGTGCTGTTTCTAGCAAAGATGGGTCTTTTGCTTGACAAGCCTGAATATGTAGAGGAAGCGAAATTCCAGTTTTTGTTCCATATCAAATATTTGGCAGACCGGAAATCAGGCTTCTGGTTCCATGGCTGGACCTTCGACGGCAACCACAACTTTGCAAAAGCACTCTGGGCGCGCGGAAACTGTTGGTACACCGCAGGCTCTGTCGAGTTTATCGAAATGCTGGGCTTAGAGGGAGGACTTAAAAAATACCTTTTAAATACATTGGAATTTCAGGTGGAAGCCCTGGCAAAAACCCAGGACGAAAGCGGCGGCTGGCATACACTGCTGGACGATCCCGATTCATACCTTGAAGCGTCTGCCGCAGCAGGCTTTGGTTACGGTATTTTAAAGGCAGTTCGTCTGGGATATATTGACGAAAAATACAAGACAGTGGGCGAGAAAGCCCTCAAGTATGTCATTGATAACGTGGCAGAAGATGGTGAGGTACAGAATGTATCCTACGGAACCGGTATGGGAAAAACCTTAGAGGATTACAGAGTGATTCCGATTTGCCCCATGACCTACGGACAGTCTCTGGCGCTCCTGATTTTAACGGAAGGCGTCAGACTGTAAAAAGGAAAGGGGAAAGCAAAGAGTATGTATGAAGAATATATTTTAATCAGCGTAGAAAATAATCATAAACTTTTTAATCCGGAAACCGGCATGATACAGTGGCACGTGGAACCATGGAGCGGTGGAGGTGGCGGTTATCACACCAGACTTTCCGGTGACATTCATAATGTTCGGTTTAACATAGAATATGCCAACAATGTATTTTTTCTGAGAAAAGAAGAATATTATGAGGAAGCAAAATCAGCTTTGATGCATACTATAAAGGCGCAGGATACCCGCGAAGGCTCGAAAACCTACGGTCTTTGGCCCTACTATGTGGAAGAGGATTGTGACCACATGCTTGCGCCGGACTACAACATGGCAGATTTCAACAGCAAGAACCTTGCATATATTTTAAAAAGAAGGTTTGACTGCATTGATGAAGAGATGCGCACGATGATTTCCGACGCATTAATGAGAGCGGCAGAGTGCAGCATCAGAAGAAATGTTTCACCTGATTACACAAATATCAGCTTGATGAGCTTAAACACCATCATCATTGCCGGTGAGCTTTCGGGCAACAAGGCACTTTTAGAACGAGGGAAAGAACGGCTTAGAAAAGTCTATGAATACAATATGTTCTCGCAAAACTACAGTGAGTTTAACAGCCCGACATACACGCCGTTGGCAATCGAAGAACTCGGCATCATGCTGGAAATGGTTGAAGATGAAGAGTGTCTTAAAATGGCAAGAGACTTAAATTACCTTGCATGGGATATGTTCTTGCGCCATTATCACAAAGAACTGAGGGAACTTTGTCCGCCGCATATGCGTGCATACTCGAGCTTTAACAACAACCTGCCTGACGTAGTTTATCTTGGAACAAATGGACGTTACGGAATGTTGAATACCGTAGATATTCCGTATCCCAAGATGATGCAGATAATGCCGGTTTGTCCGGAAGAATTGATCAAAAAATACTTAGAGCCTGCACAAAAGACAGTGTTTTTAGATGAAACCTTCTACAAGAAGAACAATATCCGTACCCCCGATGAGGATACGGTTATTATCCGCAATCTGGAAAGCCCGGATCTAAAATCATTTACATACATAACAGGCGATTACAGTATGGGTGCTTTTGAAAAAACAGATATGTGGACCCAGAGAAGAAGCTCTATGGTTTACTGGGGAAATGGCGAGCATAAGGCATCTGTTCGCATTCGTTGTATCAATAAAGATTATGATTACTGCTCCGGTATGGTTTATACCAATCAGTTTGAAAATGTAATGCTGTCCCATTGTGGCTTTGTAACGGATCGCGGCGATTTCCATTACATTTTGGATAAGACCAAGGACGGCAAACTCACAACAGAAAAACTGTTTTTCAAGTTTGAGCTGGAGGGCGACTGCGAAAACGTAACCGTTACGCAGGATGGCACTCGATTTACCATTTCCGACAAAGGAATTAAAATTGACATCAATATTTTAGAAGCAGTATTTGAAGGTCAGCCTATGCGAGTATTCTATAACGAGGCAGACAAATGCGTTGAAGCAGTATGTTTCGACGGAGAACGAACCATTGATTTTAACGAAACGAAAACCGATTGCTATATGATATTTACCATGGCGGTTAACGAAACCTGTCCCATTCCGGTATCAACCAAGGAGAACGGGATGGTTTCATCTGAGGTTTTTGTGAAAGGCAAACGGCTGACACTCACCTCGCCAAGTACACCGCTTTCCTATGATGAGGCAATTGAAAAAACAATGACAGCCGGAGGTGATTGATTTTTCTGATTGGTGATCATGAAGAGTTAAAATCGCTTAAAGCAACTAGAGCGGAACATATATAAGGAGGAGAAAAAATGAAAAAAGGCGGAATAATTTTATTGGCAGCAATTATGCTCTTCGTTCTATTGCCTGGTATTCCAATGACGGCAATGGCAGAGGAAGGATTAACAACTGTCTTAAATGCGACATTTGAAGACGATGACACAACGGCGTACAGTTCGGTGAACCAGGCTACTATGACTAGAACAGCAGGAGGAGCGGTAGGTAGCTATTCCCTGAACACGCATACAACAAAAGACAAGGGAGGTGCAGTTTTTCCTATCACCTTGTTTGCGGGGCGCACATACCGTTTCTCTGTATATATTAAACTGAAAACGTGTAATAGCACTCTGCCCAATGCAGTTTCGTTCGTAATAACAGATTCTTCCGGCGGAGAGACCGTAGTTTCTGCTACGCTGGACAAAGCGCTTTCTAAAACGGACTGGGCATTCTGCACTGCAACCTATACACCGCAAACCGACGGCAAAAGTGTTAGAGTGCGCATTGGAGACGATGTAATTAAGAATGTAGGCACACATACATCAGGGATTTTTAATAAAACCTATACCTTAGAATTTTTAATGGATAACCTGATGATTCAACAAGAACCGGTGCTTGGAATGAGTGATGCGTTAGCTTTGGATTTTGAAACGCAGTGGACCGGAAACTTTAAAGGTACATACTTAAATTCAACTGCTACATGGACAAATCAGGGAACACATGATGGCAGCGCAGGTGCAATGGCATTTACTACAACAGACACCTGGGGTACGGTACAGTTTCCGTTGCGTACATCCGTAGGAAACACCTATGAGATTTCTGCGTGGATTAAGACAAACGAAACACCTGCGGTGCAGAATGCGTCATTTATTATTTACAATAAATCAACAGATGGAAACTATCAGCCGTGGAACACCCTTGCTGTTACACATACCGAAAACTTTGAGGCAGGGAAATGGGTGCTTTGTACAGCAACCTACGCACCAACCGGAAAAGGTGTATGTTACATTGACGGTGTGCGTTCCGAGGTCGATGTGGTAGAAGAAGGAACGATTGAGTTTCGTATCGGCAGCGGAAATCCGTCAGAGGTTATGAATGGTACCATCGCTTATACAATGGATGATTTTTTTGTATTTCCGACGGTGGATAACAAACTGAACACTTCTGAGCGAATTGCAGCCGGCGGTATGACAACGGAAGCAGAGCTTACAGCGAACTGGAAAAGTAATGGCGGCAATGCGACGGTTACATGGCAGAGCGGCGGTGCAAACGGCACATCCGGTTCCGCTAATGTTGAAGTCCTGGGTGATTGGGGTACACTAACCTCGAGGGATACTGTGCCAGTGGAATTCGGCAGAGATTATCGGATGACATTCTGGGCAAAGGCAACCTGTGATGAAGCGGTTGGCATGAAGATATTTGCCTACTTAATGTACAATGAACATAAAACCAGTGAGAACACACCGAATTGGATTGCTATTTATCCTTCATCCGGCAGTCCATCAACACTGTCAGCCGATTGGCAGCGGTACACGATTGATTTTAAACCAAATTCTACAACAGAGGAAATGATTTATCCCTACCTGACATTTAGAGTTGGCGCGGGAACGGAAAAGATTTCCTATGCGGTAGACGAGCTTTCCATCGTGCAGACAGGCGGCGAGAACTTTAATATTTCTGCCTCTTGTTCAAATGCACTTGGTGACGGCGGTATGTTTTTACAAATGGAATACCCGCTGTATTCCAGAAATTATTTCATTTACAGAATCCTTCAGGAAACAAATAGCGGTACAAGCCTGATTAAAGTTGCAAAAACAACAGAGAATCATGTTTATGTTGCGGCAGATGACATCCCGGATGAGGGTCAAATCCGATTTGAGATTGTCGGCGTAGATGCGTACGGAAACTGCAGCAGAAAAACGGTTTGCCTGGCAGACTCTGTCAAGCCGACGGATTCAATTCAATTGCGGGCAGATCAGTATATCTGGAATAACGACATCAGCAACTTGAGTGCAACTGTTACATATGACAATCAAACAAAGGGAAGAACGCTTCGCTTGATTGGCGCGCAGTATAATGCAGATGGAGAACTGGTGTTTGCAGATGATGTAGAAAACACAGTGTCAGTTGGTGAAAAATTAGAATGGCAGATGTCTATGCCGGCGCAGTCAACAGCAACAAAAGCGAAGTTTTTTGCGTGGTTTGCAGACAATGTTGAACCGGCAACCTTTGCGGCAGAGCTTGACAAAACGACCACCGGCGAATTTATCTATCTTGATGCAAACAGTACTGCAAGTAGCGAAAACGGCAGCTTCAGTGCGCCGTATAAAACCTTTAACAATGCAAGGGTGGCGCTTCGTGATCGTGTGGCAAACTCGGACAAAAAGGATATTTACATGATTTTCAAAACCGGTGAATATGTGCAGTCCGATTACAGCACCATCGATTTGACTTCTGCGGAATACAGTGCAGAAAAAAACGTGATTTTCACCACGTTAGAGGGTGAAAAAGCATCTTTCTCCGGTGCAAAACACTTAAACGGCGGAGACTTTGCGATTTATGACAGTACAAAGAATATTTATTGTATAGATGTTCCGCAGGGTACCAATACACGTCAACTCTATGTAAATGGCATAAAGGCAACGAGAGCGAGAAGTCCTGAGGATGCTGTTCAGTTTACAAATCTTGATTATAAAGAGTTTGAGGCTGCAGGAAGCGAGTATGTATTTAATAATCTGGGCTTAACGTCTACAGATACTTCCTTTATCAATTACAAGTATCCCGATGAACTGGAGCTATCATTCGTTGAAATCTGGCGTCATCAGTTTATCACGGTGGATACCATTACCAGCAGCACAGACGCAAACGGCGCAGCTGTATCGCATTTTGGTTTTACAGACGATGGCAATAAAGCGATGTGGAACGAAATGGTAACCCTAAACACCAACGCAAAAATTCCCGTATACGTGGAAAATGCGCTGGAACTATTAGACGAAGAGGGCGAGTGGTATTTAGACACCAATAAAAATAAGCTTTATTACAAACCGAGAAGTTTTGAAACCATGAGAACGGCAGACATCGTAATTCCGATGCAGACAAAGCTGATAACCTTAAAGGGAACGCCCAATGCACATGCAAAGAACGTAAGCTTTAAGAATATTGACTTTGAATATACAACATGGAATTACCCGACGGAAGAACGTGCGTTCCGCAACAATCAGAACGCATTCTTCTCAAATCCTGAAGGCGGAAGCACAATGCCCGGTGCAGTAGAAATTTATGATGCATCGAACATTACCTTTGATAACTGCGATTTTTCCAGAATTGGTTCGCAGGCACTCAAAATGACAGGTGCAATTCAGTATAGCAATGTAATCGGAAATGAGTTTTATGATATTTCCGGTTCCGCGCTTACACTTGGTGATGTTACAGCCGCCGACAGCGCACATGCAAATCAGATTGTAAAACCCACGGTTGCAAAATTCTATGTAACTGACAACCTGATTGCCAATAACTATATCCATAAGGTTGCAGCGGATTATCACTCTGCGGCAGCAATAGGTGTCGGATTCCCGATTAATACCACCATTCGCAATAACGAAATTACCGACTGTCCCTACAGCGGTATGCACACAGGATATGGTTGGGCATCTTACGCTTCGACTGGAACGGCAACAAAGAATTTTGTTATTGAGAAAAACTATATCCACGACGTATTAAACTGGAGATTGTATGATGGTGGTGCGCTCTATATGCTGGGAGCCACAGGCGGTTCACTAAACAACATGAACGCGGTACGTCGCAACTATTTTGAGGACGTCAAGAATTCGTATGGTGCAATTTATCCTGATGAAGGATCTACTTATTGGAATATTACAGAAAACGTAATCAACCAGCAGCGGTACCCGGTACACTATAAAAAAGAAGACACGCAACAGGAGGCATATTGGCTATTTATTCACATAAATACCATTCAGCATATTCACGCGTTTAATAACTATAGTACAACTGCGATGTATCGTAATGATGGACTTAACAATCAATACGAGGCGCCACACATTACATCGGGTGACGATTGGCCCGCAGCAGCCAAAGCGATTATGGAAGAGGCAGGTATAGAAAAAACATATCAAAGCAGATTTGATTTTGGAATACAGTCACTCCGACTTCCGCGAATGCTAACCGTTAATACAGGTGAGACAGTAAATTATACGTATGATGCGGCTACTTCAAAAGGTTCGGTATATGACACGTCAGATCTGGAAATTAGTGTGAAAAACTCCAATCCTGCTGTTGCAAGTGCAACCAAGAATACCGTTAGCGGCATAAAAGCGGGAAAAACATGGCTTACGCTGGGGGTAACCAAAAAGGAAAATGGAAAAGTGACTTATTACGATGAGTTCACATTCTGCGTAAATGTAAACTAATTATTTAGCTGTGACAGCGAATTTTTTGCTGTCACAGTCTGTCTTATTACAGATTATATATCACAATAAGGAGAAGTGATTATGAAAAAGCTAATAACTTGCTACGTTGCATCGATGATTCTTTTGTCGCTGTGTGTCTTTACACTGCCGGTACAGGCAGCAAGTATTTTTGAAAATCCAAAAGATATTAATATTGTCTATATTGGTGGATCTATCACTGAAGGTGCTGGCTCCAACGGCAAATCAAATTGGGTGGACATTGTAGGCAAATACTTTTGTGATACATTTGGCAAAGAAAATGTAACAAACCATAATGTGGGCATCGGTGGCACAGGTTCGGATTACGGTATTTTACGTCTGCAGCGAGATGTAATTGATAAAAACCCAGATATGGTATTTGTGGAGTTTACCGTAAATGACATGGGAAAAGATACCACCCGCTATTTAGAAAGTATTGTCCTGAGCTTACAGAAACTAGAAAAGGTTCCTTACATTTGTTTTGTACACACAACCAATGCAACGCTTCAGGTGTCGCAGGAAAATCACAGCAAGGTAGCCGAGTTCTACGGCCTTGCACAGATAGATTTCCAGAGCAGATTAAAAAAGGAACTTGAAAGAACAAAAAAACCCATCAGCACTTATATTGGCGATGGTACGCATCCTACTCCGGAAGGCTATGCTGTATGCGGTGATGAAGCTGTTTCACGTATTAAAACCGGCGAGTGTTATACAAAACCAGTGAAACAGAACAAAAGGCTTCACTCGAAAAGTATGTCTGTCAATGCTCTATTCACACCGGCATCAAGCGTTATGACCAGGACGGGCTGGCAAACGGTTTCGGACTACATTACAACTGTTGAAGATGAAGGAGCAGTCGGCAGTAAACTGACCCATGAGTTCAGCGGAAATGTGCTTGCGATTGAACACAGACTGCATAAAAACGGTGGCAAGTATAAAGTTGTGATAGATGGCAAGACTCTGGCGACGGTCAGCGACTTTTACAGAAATAATGAAGGTCAGTTGGTGTTGGGATATGCAAACTTTGATTTGGGACAGGGTAAGCATACGTTGGAAATTGAAGTTGTGAATCAAAAGGATTCTGCCAGCGGCGGATACATGGTTGGTCTTTACAACATTATTACCAATCGTGGAGAAAACGATATTACAAAAATTGACCAAAACTTTGATAACGGAGATATTTCCTATATTTCAGATACAGGCGCAACACCGGCCATCACATGGGAGTGGGATGGTGCGCTAGGTGTTGACGGGACAGGTGCAATTAAGGTTACTACAGCAACCGGTCTGTATGGTTCTTCCAACGGTGTTGCATTTAATGTTGCAGGATTAGAAAAAGGAAGAACATATACGCTTTCTGCTTCCGTTAAGCTTGATGGCATGGAAAAACTTCTGTCAGACAATGTGATATTTGTCTTTCGTTTAGACGGTGTCGATGAAAACGGTAATTTAAATGGTAAAAATGCAATTGCCAAGGCGGTTGTGGAACACGCGGGACTGAACAATCAGGAATTTGTGACTGTTACAACCGATTTTGTGTTTACGGGCGAAGGGATGCTCACCTCTGGAAAACCTGTGCTTTGTAACAACAAAGGCACCTTCGAAGTACGCGTGGGTGACGACAACTTATCAAAGGTGACCGGTTCCAAGGATATTCCGCTTGTATATTATATAGACAACATTAAGATGATTCCCGGCACGAAGACTGGAATGGAGACGTCACAGCCTGAAATTCAAATTATAGTGGATGGTGTGAAAGTGGAAGCAGACGTTCCGCCCGTCATTGTAAACGACAGAACATTGGTTCCTGTGCGCGCAATCTTTGAGGCACTGGGCGCAACAGTAACGTGGGACGGCACAACACGTACCGTAACAGCAGTGCGGGGAGCAGACACTGTTCAATTGGTGATTGACAGCAATATCCTGAATAAAAACGGAACGGAGATTGAAATTGACGTTCCTGCAAAAATAATGGACGACAGAACCATGGTGCCTGCCCGTGCGGTTTCCGAAAGCTTTGGTGCAGACGTGAAATGGGACGGCGCGACGCGGACGGTAGCTATTACAACAAAATAACATTATACGGAAAATATGACAGAGGCAGTAGCATATGCTACCGCCTCTGTTTTTGCTCGGTTGCATAAAATAAAAACGACTTTGTTGGTAATAGCTCCTAAAAATGGTAAGGTTATCCAGTTGGAATTTTAGAATATTTATATAAAGAAGGCATATATATTTAGAAGAAAATTGCGTTTATAAACTTCGATTTAAAATGAAAGCAGATAACAGTCACAAAAAAAGACATTAAATTGGAAAATACTAGAAACTATGTGTGGATTTTACTAAAAAATAAAGAAAAAATTATAAAAATAGTACAAAAAAATTAAAAAAACTATTGCGTATTGGGTACAAGTTGTGGTAAAATAAAGTATGCTAAAAATTAGGTATGATGAAAAGTATTGGCATCTTATTTTTAGGGTATCAATTTGAAAAGTGACAGGATTGAGAATTCTCGGAAACAGACTGACGGTTTCTGCTGGAGCAATCTGCAAAACGTTCCTTTTCAGCAAAGAAAAAATAGGTAGAAGGAGTGGGTATTCTTTGAAAAAGTCAGTAGCAGTAGAAAGCAATGTATACATACCGAAGAAGAAGTCTTTGTTCAGTGAGTGCAAAAAGCACTACGCACTGCTGATCATGCTGATTCCC
>JAZNIA010000065.1:0-3540 GCA_045577195.1 Congzhengia sp. | reverse complement strand
AAATCAATACCTAGAAGAGTCAAAGAAAAGCTGTTACCATTATAAAAATATTAATATGCAAGTAAAATTCCTCAGTTGGATTCAAAAAAATCCTGCTGAGGAATTTACATTTATATATTCTTCTTATGCCCGAAAATTTCTTACGATACTTTCCAGCGCATGGAACTCTGCGCTCAAATCGGTATATTCGGTAGATGTATTATTTGCTAAAACATCAATTGCTTTTTTGATTTCCTCTGCACTGTTTACAAGGATTATATTTTCGGAATCAGCAATCCACTTATATTGCCCTTCTACCTTTTTGTTTATGTTGTTCAGTGCGATGCATGGTGTGTTTGTAACGTATGCAAAAATCATGCCGTGTAAGCGGTCTGTGATCACGAGTTGTTTGCTGCAAAACTTATGAAACAGCGTATTTAACTCTTGTTCTCTGGTCTGCTCTGTCACATAGTGTTCAAGCACTGTATCAGACAGCTCATAGTCGATTTTTAAATCATGCAGCATTTGTTTTATGTTTTCCGTTGCGCTGTCATCTAAATTCTTTTCAGAGTCATGTCGCAAAAGAAGAAGTGCACCTTCCCGTTTTAAGCGGGGGAGTGACAGCTTGTCCTTTAGGGAGATTACAATGTCCGGACATAGGAAGACATTTCCATCGGGCAGCATTTCCTTCATCTTGGTATAAGATGGAACATCTCTTAAAAATACAAACAAATTTGGATGAGCTTCGTAGACTTCCTTTGTGAGTTTGCACTCCAATGTTCCGGTAAAATCATTTGAAAAATAAGCCGTTTCCGGAAAAATAATAATCTTATTTTTTGAAAATCTACGGATGATGCTTTTAATTCGTTCGGCTTCTGTGGGCCATAATGTACCGATATTTCCGCCGCCATCAATCACAATCACATCTCGTTTTCTGACAATCTTATTTATTACAGAAGCATGTGATAAATAGTCAACACTTTTCATTTCAACAATGTTTTTTACACCGCATGCAAGCAGTAATTTCTTTTGTGCATATACGATTGCCTGGTCGCCGAGATTTCCGTGTAGTGGTGTAGAAATTAAAATAAAATTTGGTTTTCTGCGAAAATATACAGAAAGCAGCTTCAACACTGTTTTTCGGCTTTTGATCAGGAGCCTCGTCTTTTTCATCAATGAAAAAAGAATGGTAGTAGCAAAAGGTTTTTTCAGAATTTTATGTCGATATAACTGATATATCAGTTTAAATTCAGCATCCTTATTATTTCCGCTAAGCGCTTTCCATCTTTTGTAATACGCCTGAAACGCTTGCGCTAAAACCGGATTTGATAAATCGATGTTATGTATGATATAAATCAAATATTTGTAGATAAAGTTTATCGTTTGCACGCTGCAGATTTCCATTTTTTTCTCTGCAAAAAAATCAACGCGCGCAAATAAGGCATCCACCGCATCAAAGTTTTCGGCTGAAAATGCTTTTCCGGTGATGCTATCTGATCTTTGTAAATAGTTGATAAACGGAAATGCTATGCAGTAAATACTGTCTGCGTTGTGTACAATTTCGTGATACGCAAACACATCTTCATGTTTTTTTCCGTCTAAAAAACGGTACGCGTCGAAAATTTTTCTTTTATATAACTTTATGGCTGCCATAACCAACGGAAGCTGCTCGTAAACAATGGTAAATTTCCGGTCACCCGTTAAGAGTTCTTCTTTCGGCATAAAGCGATGAAGAATATTTCCGACTTCGTCTACGGCGTTGTACCCTGCAAAAACAATATCTGAACCACTTGCAACTATTGCATCATACAATGTCTGAAGTGCGTTTTCTGTGAGAGTATCGTCGCTGTCAAGAAACAGAATATAGTCTCCTTTCGCAACGTCTAATCCTGCATTTCGTGCCGAGGACAACCCGCCGTTTTCTTTATGAATTACAAAAATTTTGTGATCAGTAGCAGCGTAATCATCGCAGATTGCACCACAGTTGTCCGGAGAACCGTCATCCACCAATATCAGCTCATAATCCTGAAATGATTGCGACAAGACAGAGTCTATGCACTTTTTGAGATATTTCTCCACCTTATAAACAGGAACAATAATACTAATCATTTATGGTTTCCGCCCTTTAGCTTGTTTAATTTTCGAAATAACCGCAGCTTATAATGAATCAGAAGATTCTCGCATTTATGCACTCGTCTTAAAAATCGGTACAGCATTTTTTTCCGCGCAGAGAGGTGTGCGGTGTGTTGCTTAAAAATCTCGTTTTTTCTGCGAATGTGATCTTCTTTCGGTCTTGATGACAAACCTGCGGATGTTTGCCGGTATCCGGTTCCGATTGCGTCGGTATAATAAAATTCAATTTTTTGGGACAATTTAAGAATTAAGTCTAAATCTTCCCAAAATGAACAGGATTCATCATAACCGCCTGTCTCCTTTAAGGCGTAGGTTGGCATGCAGTAGTCTCGCATAATGGTAAAAAAATTCTTTTCCGTCAGGATATTTTTAAAAATTTTTCCTTGGTTGTAGCATTTTTTATTGTATTCTAAACAGGATATGGGATTTCCTTCGCTGGAGAGAGGCAAAATGCGGGAATAAGCAATAATGTCTTTACCATATTGTTCCTTATAATACCGTATCAGCGCCATCTCATTTTTGATTTTGTCACGGTTGTAATACAGATCATCTGAATCAATGAACGTGACATATGGTGTTTCTACGGCTTCTAATCCTGTATTTCTGGCATGGCTTACGCCACCGTTTTCTTTTAATGGAATAACATGCAAATTATCATACTCATTGGCAAGTGAGTTTAACAGAGCGAGGGAGTTATCCTTAGAACAGTCGTCTACAACAATAATCTTCTCAATCGGATAGGACTGTTCCTCAATGCTTTTAATACATTCTCCAATAAAATTTTGATTGTTGTAATTCGGAATTACGACACTTATTTTGTAACTGTTCATATCAATCTCCGTTCTCAACATTTTCCTCTGATACCATTAAAAATTGTTCGTTAAAAGTCTTGATATTTCGAAAATATTTTGCGTTTCTTTCAATCCATTCAACGGGTTGATTCCACCACTGGATTTTAAGCAAATGTGCAATATCCGACTGCTCAAAACGATATTTAATCACCTTTGCAGGAATACCCCCGACAACCGCATAAGGAGGTACATCTTTTGTAACAACGGCGCCTGTAGCAATGATGGCACCATCGCCAATTGTTACTCCAGCCAGAATAGTTGAACCAAAACCAATCCAGACATCATTACCAATTACAACATCAAATTTTTGGTCATGGCACGCGAATCTCACTTCATCATAATATGACTTGTCCGAATAGGTAAACCCGGCTTGTGCAAAAGGAGAAAAAAAAGATGGGTGGGTAGAGACAAAATCATGTGGGGGGTGAAATCCGTTCACAACAGATACGTTTCCTGCGATAGAACAAAACCTGCCGATTTTTCCATAAATATTGGAATTTCTGCCAATATAAGAGCCATATCCTAGATGACCAGCAAAATGTGTTCCGGCATGAATGACATTGTTTCCTTCAAAAAA
>JAZNIA010000064.1:0-7525 GCA_045577195.1 Congzhengia sp. | reverse complement strand
TTCTGGACTTTGGCCCCAAGATAAAACTTGGAGCAAGGATTGCGTCACCACATGGCAACGCTAACTATATCATTATACATAATGATTTTCAATTTGTCAAGCGTTTTTTACGAAAGTTTTCCAACCAATTCTTCTACAATTGCCAGTGCATCGTCGATTTTGGAAACGTCTTTTCCGCCCGCCTGCGCAGAGTCAGGTTTACCGCCGCCGCCACCGCCGGCAATTTTCGCTACTTCGCGGACAATATTTCCGCTGTGAACGCCTTTATTGACAGCATCTTTCGTTGCCATAGCAACAAAAGTTACCTTTTCTCCTTCTGCTGATGCTAAAACAATCAATCCGCAGGGGAATTTCTGTTTGAAGCTGTCACCGGTTGTGCGAAGTACGTCTACCGTTGCGCCGTCAATGCGTCCGGAGACAACCGTGATTCCGTTGATTTCTTTTGCACCGCTGAGCAGCTCTCCCTCAGAATTTTTCGCAAATTTTGCATTGAGACTATCGATTTTGCTTTCTGCTTTTTTCAGATCCTCCATGACAATAGAAGCCTTTTTCGCAACGTCTTTGCCTGCACATTTGAGTGCTTGCGCTGTGTCGTTTAACACTTCCTGCATTGCATAAAGTTCATGCAGAACGCCGATGCCTGTTACGGCTTCAATTCTTCTCACACCTGCTGCAA
The DNA here is from genome assembly GCA_045577195.1 of Congzhengia sp. GTDB lineage: Bacteria > Bacillota > Clostridia > UBA1381 > UBA9506 > Congzhengia. The sequence goes on along the minus strand of JAZNIA010000064.1, from coordinate 6,849 downwards.
CGCCTGCCTCAGAGAGAATTTTAAACAAACCGACTTCCGCAGTACTGCTCACATGGCAACCACCGCACAGTTCCACGGAATAGTCGCCCATAGATACCACGCGAACCACGTCACCGTATTTATCACCAAATACTGCAACTGCTCCCATTTCCTTTGCTTTTGCAATCGGCATGTTTTCCCAGTTTACTGAAATTGCTTCTGCAATTTTTTCGTTTACCTCGCGCTCTACCTCTGCCAATTCTTCCGCTGTTACAGCTCTGTCAAAGGTAAAGTCAAAACGCAAGCGGTCTTTATTAACCAAAGAACCTGCCTGAGACACTGCATCTCCTAACACATTTTTTAAAGCACTGTCTAAAAGATGAGTTGCACTGTGGTTTGCCTGTACTCGTCTTCTGACCTTTGCGCTCACGCTTGCAGTCAGCGTATCACCAACTGCAATGGTTCCCTCTTTTACGGTTACAACATGATAATATTTTCCGTCAGGTGTTTTCTTGGTATCGGTAACAACAACTTCAGAAAGTGCGCCGTGCATCTTGCCGACATCGCCTACCTGACCGCCGCCTTCTCCGTAAAACGGTGTTTTATCCAAAACGATGATACCGTCTTTTCCTTCGCCCAACGCCTTGACGCTACCACTATCTGTTACAATTGCAACAACGGTTCCCTGTGCTTCAAGTGTTGTATAGCCAACAAACTCAGTCGGACTGACACCTGCCAAAGCATCCGCAATGGTATCCTCCCAGCCAACCTCGGTCATTTTGGCATTGGCACGGGCGCGCTCACGCTGTGCCTGCATTTCACGGTTAAAGCCTTCCTCATCAATCTCAATACCACGCTCTGCCAGAATTTCACGAGTTAAATCAATCGGGAATCCATAGGTGTCATAGAGCTTAAATGCGTCTGTACCAGAGAAAATGGTGTTTTTCTCCACATCATCTATCATTTTATCATCTAAGAAGCTGTTCAAAATTGCAAAACCAGCATCAATGGTCTGCGCAAAACGCTCTTCCTCGGTTTTAATTTTGTTGCAAATCAGCTCTCTTTTTTCTTTTAAAGCGGGATACGCATCACCGGAGGCTTCAATTACCGTATTTGCCAGCTGATATAAAAATGTTCCCTGGATGCCCAAAAGCTTTCCGTGACGGGCAGCACGGCGCAAAAGTCTTCTCAGCACATAACCTCTGCCCTCGTTTGACACATTTACACCGTCAGAAATCATAAATACAGTGCTTCTGATATGGTCTGTTACTACACGGATGGAAACGTCAGTCTCGGTGTCTTTTCCGTATTCCACGTTTGCCATTTTAGAGACTTCGTCCCGAATGCTCTTAATGGTGTCAACATCAAACAAGGACAAAACGCCCTGCATGATGCAGGCAATACGCTCAAGACCCATACCTGTATCAATGTTGGGTTTTGCAAGCTTTGTATAAGAGCCGTCCTCCTGCTTTTCAAACTGCGTGAATACCAGGTTCCAGAACTCAACGTATCTGTCGCATTCCCAGCCAACCTTACAGTCAGGAGAGCCGCAGCCGTTCTCCGGTCCACGGTCAAAATACAACTCGGAGCAAGGACCGCAGGGGCCGGTTCCGATTTCCCAGAAGTTGTCCTCTTTTCCCATACGAACAATTCTGTCCTCAGAAACGCCGACATGTTTGGTCCAGATTTCCTTTGCTTCGTCGTCCTCTTCGTAAATCGTAACCCAAAGCTTGTCCTCGGGCATTTTCAAAACCTCTGTTACAAATTCCCAAGCCCATTTGGTTGCATCATGTTTAAAATAGTCGCCAAAGGAAAAGTTTCCAAGCATTTCGAAAAACGTACCGTGGCGGGCAGTTTTGCCTACGCGCTCAATATCCGGTGTACGAATACATTTCTGGCACGTTGTAACCCTGGATTTCGGCGGTACCTGACGCCCGGTAAAATAAGGCTTTAACGGTGCCATACCTGCGTTAATCAAAAGCAGGCTCGGGTCATTTTCCGGCACCAGCGAAAAGCTGGGGAGCCTTAAGTGCTCCTTAGATTCAAAGAAAGAAAGATATTTCTCTCTGATTTCGTTCAGTCCTAGTTTCTCCATGTCGTTTTATCACCTTTCGTAAAACATTTTACTATGATATGTACAAACAAATATATACTATATTATCATACTATAAAATTTTATCTCCGTCAAGGGAAATGCCAAAATTTTTACGCAAAAAACACGCCCTGATATGTGCCGCGCATATAAAGCTCTTTGTCAATTCCTGCCAGAACAGAAATTTTGTCAAGGCTCCATTTTGGTGCAATAAAATGCTCCTTTGCGCCGTCTCCCGTAATCCGCTCTATGACTGTTTCAGGCGAAAACACCTCAAGCTGACGGCATACAATATCAATATACTGGTCGCGCTTTAACGGCACAAATTCTCCTGCTTCATATTGCTGCGCCAGGCGCGTCCCCTTTAAAACGTGCAAAAGATGCAGTTTTACACCGTCCGGACGGAGCCTGCCTACCACCCGCGCCGTTTCCACCATATCCTCCCGTGTTTCGCCCGGGAGTCCGTTAATCAGATGAATACAGGTGCGGATTTTGTGTGCCTTTAACAGTTCGTATGACTTGAAAAATACATCAAAATCATATCCTCTTCCAAATGCGCGCGCCGTTTTATCGTGCACCGTCTGAAGTCCGAGTTCCACAGTAAGGTACGTTTTCTGCGACAACTCCGCCAAAAGCGCAACGTTTTCTTGGGTTATGCAGTCGGCTCTCGTACCGATTGCAAGACCGACTACATCAGGAAACGCCAAAGCCTCTTCGTATTTTTCGCGCAGGATATGAGTCGGTGCATAGGTATTGGTGTGCACTTGAAAATAAGCAATGAGCGGGGTTTTACCCATCTTTGCAAAAATCCGGCTACGCTCTGCAAGTAGTTGCTCAGAAACGGTTTTGCTTCCGTCTGTAAATGCCCCTGCTCCGCCGAGGCAAAAGCTGCAACCGCCCGTTCCCACAGTACCGTCCAGATTCGGACAGGAAAAACCGGCATCAATCGCCGCTTTGTAAACACGTCCGCCAAAGGTTTTTAGTAAATGATAATTGAGCGTATGGTACCGCTTGTTGTCCACAGAATACGGAAATGGATTTTTCGTTTGCTCCGCCATTTTTTGTGCACCTCCTTTGTGTCAAATATACCACAACGGGCACGGTTTGTCAATTTCTGCGGCGGCGCAAAAAGACGCAAACACAAACGCCGAGCATCGACATCAGAAAAAAAGGCATTGGCTCCGCAGTTACATGCGGCAAGCTACCAATTACCGCAAATACACTTTCTGTTTTTGTAACCGAAAGCGCTAAAACTCCCGAAAGTCCCATTTGAAATACTTTCCCTAAAAGATAGGTTTTCGCCGTAAGCCCTACCCGGCTCACAACACCGCAAACCTGAAACAATACACAAACGCCCCCAAATCCAATGATCGCTGCCAGCATTACAAAGGATTTTGTCTCGTCTAAACCGGACACACAAATACTTTCCGCGCCCAAAGTCACCTCCGCCAAACCTGACAGAAAAAGTGCTATGAGTCCATTTCCAAACATACGCTCAATTACCGGCAAAAGAAACGAACGAAGTACCGAAAAAAATACAATAAATCCGCACACATTAAGAATGGTTTCCACCGCATGGGAAACACTCTCTGAAAATGCCTCGCCAATGCTTTTTGTATGAATTGCAAACGTTTCCAAGCGGTATTTTTGTTTCGAGAAAAAAGAAAACAAAATTCCCGTAAGCACCGCAGAAACTGCATGAATCATGTATAGCAGGATACCGACGCGCTGGCTTGCCGCCATGCTTCCTACCGCACCGATTACAAAAAGCGGTCCGGAATTGTTGCAAAAAGGAAGCAAACGAAGCGCCTCATTTTTATCGATTTGCTTGGTTTCGTACAATTCTGCAACCATTTTAGCACCCGTCGGGTATCCACATAAAAGTCCCATCAAAAATACAACAGCACCGCTTCCACTGACGGAAAATACGGCTTTTGAAACCGGTGCCGTAAGTCGTCCTGCCGCTCTGACAAATCCGGTGTTTACCATAAAAGAGGATAGCACAAAAAACGGAAACAGCGTTGGAATTACCGTTTTCCCGCAAAGCATAAGGGCACTCATCGCCGCCTCCATGCAAGTCTTCGCCCGTACTGCCAAAAGAATACAAATTGCAAACGATATGAAATATAAAAGAAACCGTCTCACGCGCAAAGCATCTCACCTCCTGTAATCTTTATGTTTTCCCGTGCATAAGTATTACAAGAGGTGACAACATGAAAAGACGAAAAAAAACGCATCAGCCCCTATCCAAAAAAATTGTGGGCAGATTTGATATTCCCGAGGATATTGTCTTTGATATTCCCCGTACAACCATCTGTGACAACACAGAGCTTCGGATTGAAAACTATAAAACGGTTTTAGAATATGAGGACACGAAAATTTCCCTCGCCTGCAAAGATAAAACAATCTATATCCGCGGAACAGAGCTTGCCATCACCGTCATTACGGATGACGAAATTGATGTTAAGGGCTACTTTTCCTCGATAGAATTTGCATAACCATAAAAGGAGACAACTATGCTGATACCTTCGTTCCTTTCTTATTTTAAAGGATACTTGATTATCACGGTCACGGGGACGTTTCCCGAGCGATTTATCAATGTATGTACTGTGAAAAACATTCTTTTATGGGACATCGTGCGCATATCCGACAAGGCAATCCGATGCAAAATCTCCGTTCGCGCCTTTCGCCTATTGCCGCAAATTGTCCGAAACACCGGTGTGCGCGTGAAAATCAATGCAAGGCACGGATTTCCTTTCTTTCTGCAAAAATACCGCAAACGAAAGCTATTGCTCTCCGGCGTATTTATTCTGATTACCGTGATGATTGTTGCAAATCAGTTTGTATGGGATATTGAGGTCCGCGGAAATCATACGGTAAAAACCTCCGACATCCTTGCTGCGTTGGAAAACGAAGGATTAAAGTGCGGGGTTCCGAAAGCAAAAATTGACCAGAGACTGATTAAAAACAACGTGATTTTAAAACTCCCCTCTCTTGCATGGCTCTGGATTGATAAGCGTGGCTCTAAAATCATTGTCGATGTTCGGGAACGCATGCCCGTACCCCAGATTTTTGACCCCAATGAATACTGCAATATTACCGCCGCAAAAGACGCTGTGATTGAATCTATGATCGTACGAAACGGCATCCCCGTCGTCTCGGAAGGAGACACAGTTTTGGCAGGAACGGTTCTTGTAACGGGAAAAATCACGTCTCCCTTAAAACCCGATATTCGCTATGTGCATTCCGAGGCGCAAATTTACGCGCGGGTTTGGTACGAAAAAACAGAGACATTTTCACGTCTTTCCACCCGTCGCATTGAGACAGGAAACAAAAAGCGGCACATGACGCTATCCTTATTCGGAAAGGATTTGCCGCTTTTTCATAACGCAAGCGCCCCATTTGCAAACAGCAACACAGAAGAGAAGAAACATGAGCTTTCTCTGTTCGGTAATTACCTCGGTATTACGCTCAAAACAACCGAGTACACCGAAGTTTCTTTAAGCGAAGAACGACATACGGTAGAAAGTATTGCAGCCCAAGGTGCAAAAGTTTTAAAAGAACAAATCGATGATGAAACTATGCCCGATTCAAAATTGATTTCAGTATCGGATTCTTATGCCGAAGTAGACGATACGACTGTTTCCGTAACCGTGCGGGCAGAGTATTTGGAAAATATTTCCGTTAAAACAAGCGGAACGCACGAGGGCGAATTGGATTAGACTTGAATTTTTCAACTTTTTTTGATATAATAAGAAAAAAAATACAAAGAAGAGGAAACGTATGAATAAAACAGTTTTGATTACGGGTGCTTCCCGCGGCATTGGCGCGCAGACCGCGCTCTACTTTGCAGAGCAAGGCTATGATGTTGCGATAAATTATCTTGTAAATATAGAAAAAGCAAAAGAAGTTGCCGCAAAAATTGAGCATCTTGGCAGACGTGCTTGCTTAGCCCAGGCAGACGTTGCCGACCCCGTATCAGTAAACGAAATGGTGCAAAATATCACAAAGACGCTCGGTTCTATCAATGTCTTAGTAAACAATGCCGCTATCGCAAAGCAGGCGTTATTTACCGATGTAAGCTTTGAAGAATGGAACCGCATGGCAGCGGTAAATATCGGCGGTATGATGAACGTTACAAAGGCTGTTCTGCCGCAAATGATTTCCCGCAAAAGCGGTTCAATTGTGAATGTTTCCTCGATATGGGGTATTTGCGGTGCTTCCTGCGAGGTGCACTACTCCGCTACCAAAGCGGCTGTCATTGGTGCAACAAAGGCCTTAGCGCAAGAGCTTGCGCCCTCAAACATTCGCGTGAACTGCGTTGCGCCGGGATTGGTGGATACAGAAATGAACCAAAATCTGTCTGCCGAGGATTTGGAGGGTTTCAAAAATGAAACACCGCTGGGTAAAATCGGCACGCCGGAGGACATTGCAAAATCAATTTTCTTTTTAGCCTCCGAGGAGCACTCGCCTTTTACTACCGGACAAATACTCAGCCCCAACGGCGGATTTGTAATTTAAAAATATAATGTTCTAAAATGACGGTGCAGAGCTAAAAACCTACACCTATAACGCCTACGGCAAAGAACAAGCCTTTACAGTCAATCCCGAGGGCAACCAGACAATCCTGTACCAATGGAAAAACGAAACTGACAATACATATAACCCCTTCCGTTACTGCGGGGAGTATGTCGATGCCGAAACTGGGTTTATTTATCTCAGAAACAGATATTATGACCCGAGTATTGGCAGGTTTATAACAGAAGACCCTGCTAAAG
>JAZNIA010000063.1:0-3350 GCA_045577195.1 Congzhengia sp. | reverse complement strand
ACTCCTTGGCTCACAGAACGACATGGCTACGATCCGACTTAACTAAGCCCGTAAGGGGTTACCCGAAGGCGTACGGAGGTACGCCGAGAGGCGAAGTTTGTCCAAAACACAAGGCATAAAATAGAAGAAATTCGCCAAAAGCGAATTTCTTCCTTAAAGTTTTTATTATATTATTTTTTGATATAATCAGGAGACTTTTCTTTGCGTTTTCCTTGCCTTGTGTGCTGCGCGCATTTTTCTACAGCCCATATGTTACATCAATTTCTCGGGGTATACGCCCGCTTCGACTAACTTTTTAAAGGATTCAACAACAAGGGGTGCATCCTCTTTATATGTTACACCGAACCATTTATCCTTTGTTTCCAGAACCTTAACAGTTGCTTTTCCGGATTTAATCATATCATCTACAATAGAGGGAAGCAAGTATTCTGTTTTTACGTCGCTGGGTTTTACATTGGAAAGGAACTTCACAAAGTCCTCTTCCAGGCAATCAATAAACGCAGGCGTTAAGCCCCAGAAGTTCATAGAAACATAGCAGTCCGCGTCAATAGGAACAAGGTTGCCGTTTTCGTCCGGTACGGCTGCACCGCCCGGAATTTTTGTAATATCGCCGGTTTCCACAACGTCTGCCAGCATGCTGTTTTCATCTACATTACAAATGCCGCGGGTTACACCGCCGTTTTCACTTAAGGTGTTCTTCAAAATAAAGCCTGCCATACAGAAGTTAAAGGGGTTTTTCTGTGCTTCATCAGAAACTAAATAATCGTGCACACGAACGAACGCTTCTTTTCCGTAATAATCGTCTGCATTGATTACGACAAAGGGTGTGTTTACGATTCCCTTGCAGGACAGTATTGCATGACCTGTTCCCCAGGGTTTCTTGCGTTCTTCCGGTGTTTTAAAGCCGCCGGGAAGGTTATCCAGTTCCTGAAATGCATAAGAAACATCGCAAACCTTTTCAATGCGGTTGCCGATTACTTCGCGGAAATCTTTTTCCAGATCTTTTCTGATAATAAAAACAATTTTGTTAAAGCCAGCTTCCAGCGCATCGTGAATGGAATAATCCATGATGATTTCACCGCCAGGTCCCACGGGAGCGAGCTGCTTGATGCCGCCGCCAAAACGAGAACCTATACCTGCCGCCATAATAACTAATGTTGTGTCCATACTCCTGCCTCATTTCTTGTTGAATTGTTTACATTTACATTTTATCATAAAAACACTTACATTTCAAGGCTTTTTCACGGAAAAAGAGCTGTCTGAAATTTTTCAGACAACTCTTTTATGAATACTAGTTTAAAATTGCCATTTCTGTTTCTTTGTCAAACAGATGAATTCTGTTCATGTCAAAGCAAACTTTAATATCATCGCCCGCTTTTGCACGGCTTCTCGGATCAACCTTTGCGATAAAGGTTGCGCCCTCAATCGATAAGTGCAACAGTGTTTCAGAACCCATCATTTCGGTTACTTCCACGTGTGCATTCACAACGCTGTCCGCAGAAGCACTGAGTCGCATTTCATCGTCATGAATGTTTTCAGCACGAATGCCCATAACAACAGTTTTGCCGATATAACCGGAGTCAGAAACTTTCTTTGCTCTGCCTTCAGGCAGTTTCACAGCGGATTCACCAAATACAAAGTACACGCCGTCTTGCTTTTCTTCAAGCGTTCCTTCAACGAAGTCCATTGTGGGGCTGCCGATAAAGCCGCCAACAAACATATTTACAGGATGATCGTACAGAACCTGGGGAGAATCTATCTGCTGAATAATACCATCTTTCATAACAACAATACGGCTACCCATGGTCATAGCTTCTGTCTGGTCATGTGTTACATAAATGAAGGTAGTCTGCAGTTTCTGATGAAGCTTGCTGATTTCTGCTCTCATCTGACCACGAAGTTTAGCATCCAGGTTGGAGAGCGGTTCATCCATTAAGAATACTTTCGGTTCACGAACGATTGCTCGACCCAGCGCGACTCTCTGACGCTGACCGCCGGACAGAGCCTTCGGTTTTCTGTCTAACAAATGTTCTATATCTAAGATTCTGGCAGCTTCAATAACTCTCATCTTAATCTGATCTTTCGGCATTTTGCGAAGCTTTAAGCCAAATGCCATATTATCAAATACAGTCATATGGGGATACAGTGCGTAGTTCTGGAAAACCATTGCAATATCTCTGTCTTTTGGGGGAACTTCGTTTACAAGTTTGTCATCTATGTACAGCTCGCCTTCGGAAATATCCTCCAGGCCTGCAATCATTCTAAGTGTTGTGGATTTACCGCAACCGGAAGGTCCTACCAGTACGATAAATTCTTTGTCTTCAATGTCCAGATTAAAATCACCAACAGCTGTTACGCCGCCGGGGTATTTTTTATAAATACCTTTCAAATTAAGTCCTGCCATGTTTTACTACCTCCAAAATTTCTATTCAATAAAATTAATGCGTACATTTTGGCACGGAGATGCCCAAAAAATAACTTATACTTATTATACCATAAGCAACAATAAATTGTTAGAGTATTTTCAAACAAAAATTTATAAACTTATTTGGTTAGCTTGCACAAAAAAATTATTTTGCCTGCTTTACCGAGAGGGAAATTCTGTTTTTTACCTTGTCTACCGACAACACCTTTACAGAAACCACATCGCCTACGCTGAGTGCTTCCTTGGGATGTTTGATAAAACGGTCGCAAATTTCGGAAATATGGACCAAGCCGTCCTGATGCACACCGATGTCCACAAAAGCGCCAAAGTCTATGACATTTCGCACCGTGCCCGTTAGAATCATACCGTCCTTTAAGTTCTCAATCGACATCAGTTCTGACTTCAGCACCGGTTTCGGGAGACTGTCACGTACATCGCGGGCAGGTTTTTCAATTGCCTCTATAATATCACGCAGTGTAATTTCGCCAACGCCCGTCTGCGCGGATATTGCCTTTAAATCCACCTGTTTCATTTCTTCCGCAAATTTTGCACGGTTAATGTTGTCCAGAGCCACATCTGCAGTTTTTAACAAGTATGTTGCCGCCTGATAGGACTCCGGATGCACCGATGTTGCATCCAGCGGATTGGTGCCGTCTGTAATGCGCAAGAAGCCTGCACACTGCTCATAGGCTTTTTGGCCCAGCTTTTTCACCTTTAGAAGCTGCTTTCGCTGTGTAAACTTCCCTTCCGTCTCGCGGTATGCCACAATATTTTTCGCAATCGCTTTATTGATGCCTGATATATAGGAAAGGAGCGGAACGGATGCAGTGTTCAAATCCACACCAACGGCGTTTACACATGTTTCCACCACGCCACAAAGCGCTTCATCCAGCCGTTTTTGGTTCATATCATGCTGATACTGTCC
>JAZNIA010000062.1:0-1772 GCA_045577195.1 Congzhengia sp. | reverse complement strand
CAAGAGCTTTTTGTAAAAAAATACGTGCTTTAAGAATTGTCTTCCATAGTGTAACTGACTTTATTTATACTTTGGGATAGCAGTCCGTGTTTCATCAAGTCCTAACAGCCGTTTAGCATTATCACTTTTAATGCACTCCAGTTCCGACTGAGAGAGTCCTAAATTGTCAAGTGAAAACAAGTCCATTGACGGTGCGTGCCACGGGCAGTCTGAGGCAAACAGGATTTTATCCGTTCCGTGCTTTTCTAAAATTGCCTGCTGCAGAGGTTTCGGTGTAGACCCGTAGCCAAAGGCGGTGTCAAAATAAATGTCGAGACCACAAAGCTGAGAGAGTGTTTCCTGCCCCATACCCTGGCTGCCCCAATGGGCGGCAACAACGGGCGAATCAAACCACAAAAGCGCCTTTTTAAGGCGTTCGGGCGTTGCGTGGTATGGCGGCATATAGCCATAGTCCTCGCCTGCGTGAAACACGGTGATCAGCCCTAGCTGAGAGATTTTTTGGTAAATGGGCTTCATTTTCTCGTCATCCACATAAAAATTTTGGTATTCAGGATGAAATTTTACGCCTTTTAGCCCTAAGGTCTTAATGCGTTCTAGCTCCTCTAATACATTGTCTGCGTCAGGGAAAACGGAGCCAAATGCAATGATATTGCCATGGTTAATCGATGCTGCAAAATCATTGACAGAGGCTTGCTGTTTTGCGTTTGTTGCGATGGACAATACAACAGACACATCCACTCCGTCTTGCTGCATCAGCGATTTAAGCCCATCTAAAGTGCCATCTGTGTATGGAACCAGCCCGCTGGCAGAAGATAAGGTTGCCATTGCTTTTTCCGCAATCCGTGCAGGAAAGCAATGAGTATGAAAGTCTATTACCATAGTAACGTTCTCCTGTTCTATACACCTTGAAGGTCAAAGGGTGGAATAAAGCTCTCGCTTTGGGTTTCTCCTTCCTGGACAAAGGCTTGCGTAATGCCCAGTGAAACAGCGTGGTCAATTAAGCTATCATATTCCCGCGTAGTTACCGTGCGGTTTAACTCAGAATAAGCCACCAGTGCTTTTGTGGGCGTAAACTGATTCATGATGCTGATATAGATTTGGTTTTGATAGGTTTCGTAAAGATAAGTCAGTACCTCTTTGGCGTCTTTTAAGCAGCCCGGCAATAAAAGATGGCGCACAATGACACCGCGGGTCATCATGCCTGATTTGTCAAATTCACAGGAAGGTTGATTCCGAACCATTTGCATAAGCGCCGCTTTTGCGATTTCTCCATAGTTTTCCGCATGGGAATAGCGGGCGGAAAGGGAAGAAGAAAGGTACTTAAAATCGGAAAGATAAATATCGATGAGCCCTTTTGTTTTTGAAATCATGTCCGGGCAATCGTAGCCGCTTGTATTCATGACAAAAGGAATACCGATATTTTGCGCTTTTGCTTTTTGAATCACAGGCAACACAGCGGGCAGAAAATGACTGGGCGTCACCAAATTGATGTTATGTACGCCTTGTTCTTTTAACTCGAAAAAGATTTTGAAAAGCCGCTCCGGCGTGATTTCCTTTCCGGTGTTTCCGCGGGAAATTTCCTCGTTTTGGCAGTACACGCAACCAAGATTGCAACCTGCGAAAAACACGGTTCCGGAGCCGTGCGCGCCTGAGATGCAGGGCTCTTCCCAATGGTGGGGTGCGGCACGGGCAACGAGCAGATGTTCACCTGTGCGGCAAAAGCCTGATTTTCCTTTGGTACGGTCTGCGCCGCAGGCGCGGGGGCATAAGGT
>JAZNIA010000061.1:0-8465 GCA_045577195.1 Congzhengia sp. | reverse complement strand
GCTACGATCCGACTTGCCTGTCCATTTTCTTTTCCTCCTTTGTTTTATCTTCCTGCGAAGCTGCAGGGTCATTTGTCGCTACGCTGATTACTTTTTTACCCGATTGCATTGTCTGTGTTTGTGTTGCCTCGGAAGATGCAGCGTTTTCCTTGTCGGCACCGCAGCCGCAAAGCGTCAGCATAAATAGAAGCATAAGTAGTCCCATGCAGAAATGTTTTTTTCTTGTCATAATCAATTACCACCCTTATCAAAATTTACATACAAATATATTTTACCATAATTGTTCAAAAAAACAAGTAGTATTTCACGAGTCTTTTGTAAACGGTTTTGTCAGTGCAACAAAATAGTAATCGGGGAACCGCATCTTAATAGATTGCATATCCGGTTTTTCCAAAAACAATCCAAAGCAAGTTGCCCCGCTTCCACTCATCATGGCATGTATTGCTCCCAGTCTTTTGAGTCCTGAAATGATTTGTGGAACTTGTTTGCATAAATCGCTTGTCACCGGTTCCATGATATTCGTCATGTAATGGGTGGCAAGTTCTGTGTTGCCACTCGCTAAGGCAGTGATAAGTGCAATATTGTTCACCGTACCGTATTCTGCCGACTTATCAAGTTTGGCATATATATGTTTGGTGCTGACTTGAGAAACAGGATTTACGATAACAATCCAGATATTCTTATCAAGGCCTGTAACAGGTGTCAGGACTTCACCGACACCTGTTGCCAGCGCGGGATTCTCCTGAATGCAAAAAGGAACATCTGCACCGATTTTTAAACCTATTTCCATTAATCTGTCCAAAGGTAAATTAAGAGCACATAGCCGGTCGATACCTCGAATAACAGCCGCTGCATCGGCGCTTCCACCTGCCATTCCGCCTGCAATCGGAATATTTTTTTTAATCACAATATCAAATCCGCAGGAAAGACCGCAATCGGAAATCATTTGCGCGCATGCCTTGTACGCGATGTTGTCTTCGCCGTCTGAAAGGTCGGCTGAATCTGTTCTTACTACGATTTTCCTCGTGGTATTTTGTGTAATCTCTACTTCGTCTGCAAGTTCTACAGATTGCATAACGGATGCAATATCATGATAGCCGTCTTCACGCAGTCCTGTAATATCTAAAGAAAGGTTGATTTTTCCATGTGCCTTTAGTAGCATGTCCTTCACCTCTAGTTGACAAACTCAAATTCGATGTCATACATTTGAACAGTATCCCCTTCTTCAATTCCTGCTTCTTCCAAAGCGCTAATAATACCACTGCTTCTAAGCGAGTTCTGGAAAAATTGCAAGGACTCATAATCATCAAAGTTCGTACTTCCAATAATTTTCAAAATCAAATCTCCCTCGACAGAATATATGCGGTCTTTCACGCTGATTTCAAAACGGTTTTCAGACTGCATTACGCTCTCGAAATCATCTTCCTCTACATCGAAATGCGGAATCGGAATGTCCTTTAATTTGGACGCTACCAATTTCATCAAATCAGCTGTACCCTTATGAGCCGCTGCAGAGATAAAATACACTTCAAATCCGCGTTTTTTCATTTCTGTTTCAAACGCCTTTGTCTGTGTATCATCATAAACAACATCTATTTTATTGCCGATTACAATTTGCGGTTTTTTAGCTAGTTCCGGGTTATACTGCTCCATTTCATTGCAGATAATCTCAAAATCTTCAATGGGATTTCTGCCTTCTGTGCCCGAAATATCCACAATATGCAATAAAATTCTCGTACGTTCTACATGTCGCAAAAATTCATGTCCCAATCCAATACCCGTATTTGCACCTTCGATGATTCCGGGAATATCAGCCATAACAAAACTGCCTGCCTCACCAGCTGCAACTACACCGAGATTTGGTTCTAACGTCGTGAAATGATAGTTTGCAATTTTCGGACGGGCACTACTCACAGCGGACAATAGCGTAGATTTTCCAACGTTAGGAAAGCCAACCAAGCCTACATCTGCCAAAAGCTTTAATTCCAGTGTAAGCTCACGTTCCTGCGTTTTTTGTCCGGGTTTAGCAAATTTCGGAACTTGACGCGTTGGTGTCGCAAAATGTGTGTTCCCCCAACCGCCGCGACCACCCTTCGCCGCAACAAAGGTGTCGCCGTCTTTTTTTAAATCCGCAATAATCTTTCCCGTTTCCGTGTCGCGGACAAGTGTTCCCGCAGGAACAGAAACATACACAGACTCACCGTTTTTCCCAAAGGATTTTTTTGCCTTGCCGTCTTCTCCGTTCCCAGCTTTATAAATTCGTTTGTAACGAAACTCGGTCAGCGTGGAAAGCTGCGCATCAGCAACCAGAATAACGTCTCCGCCATTTCCGCCATCTCCGCCGTCAGGACCACCTGCAGCAACATATTTTTCGCGGTGAAAGGACACAAGTCCGTTTCCGCCGTTCCCTGCTTTTACTTTAATCTGTGCAATATCTGCAAACAAAGGAATCCCTCATTTCTAAACTCGTTATTTCGCCGATTTTGTTGTTTTTGCAATCAACTCTGCTGTTTTTGCGTGAAATATCACATCAGTGCCATCTGCACACGAAATCAGATACACGGGTATGGGTATCACCGTTTCGGCATTTGCCTGTTCGGAAGGAATGTCATAATACGCATGGATTTTATGCACTTCTTTTGGATTGCCTTTTTCCATGTACATAAACTTCAACAAGACAGAGGTAATGCTGCATAACTGCTCACGGGTATCATCTTGAGCAAACACTGTGCGGAACCAAGTGCCGTTCAGCGTTAAAATTTCATCGCGGTCCGCTGTACCGTTCAGTTTTGCACCGCTAATAATAAATTCTTTGTATCGGGGCAAAATGCCAAAATGCAATATGCCATTTTCCAGTTTTTTATTATACACGACATAGCTTCCGTTGTCAAATCCCAGGGAATGTAAATGTTTATTAAGTCGCTTATCAGATGCGTTCTCTGATGTGTCTGATTCAAACAGATGGGGTGTTTTATTTTTCTGATATGAGATTTGACCGTTATCTATATGCAGTGTAGTATTTTCAAAGGTATATTCCCGTTCGCTTGTCTTTGAATAATTTTCTCCTAAAATCGCACAAACGGTATTTTGCTGGTCGTATGCAGCATTTACCATGTTTGGTTGGTAATTCATAAATGGCTTTTCGGGTATTATGCTTTCATCAATCGTAATACCGTTTTCCGCTAAAAGCTGCACAGTCTCCAAAACGGCATCTTGTGAAATCTTTTTCGCATTTTGCTCTAATGCAACATAAACCGACAAAAGTAAAATATCTATCACCAAAAATAAAATGATTAATATTGTTTTCGCTCTTCCCCAATTCATATAAAACCCCGTTCTGTCAAATAGTATGGCTCACAAAGCTTATTTTTAACAATGCTTGTTCCAAAATTGACCGTCCATATTTGATAAACCAAAAACAGATTTAAGAGAATCAATATTACCAATATCACACTTTTTATCCACGCTTTACACTTCCTCAAGTAGATTTCCTCCTGTCATTATTTTAAAAGAGTGTGTAGAAACACACACTCTTCTTGCATCAGGATACAGCAGACGTAATTGGTAGGGTAATTGTAACCGTTGTACCATCGCCGACAGTACTTTTAATTTCAATATTGCCGTTATGCGCGTCGACAATGCCTTTGGAAATAGCAAGCCCCAGACCCGTGCCGCCGAGTTCGCGGCTACGCGCCTTATCAACACGATAAAAACGTTCAAAAATACGCGCCAAATCCTTTTCAGGAATACCAATACCGGTGTCCTCCACTTCGATCCGAACCTCATTAAACGATTTTTCCGCCCGAACAGTAATTCTGCCGGCATTCGGCGTATATTTAATGGAATTGGATATAATGTTATACAGTACTTGTTCCAGTTTATCTCTGTCACCGTAAAACATTGGAATTTCCGATTTTTGTCTAAACTGTAAGCGGTGCCCTTTTTCTTCCGCAACCAACGACATTGTACTCACAACATCACTGACCATATTGCGCAAGGAAAACAACGTTTTATTTAGAGGTGCTGAATTTTCCAGACTTGAAAGCACAAGCAAATCCTTTACCAAACGCGTCATACGGTCGGTTTCGTTTAGAATCGTGTTAGTAAAGCTTGCGGCGGTTTTATTGTCTTTTACAAAATCCAGCATGGTTTCTGCATAGGATTTAACCGTTGTAAGCGGTGTTCTGAGTTCGTGGGAAACATTTGCGACAAATTCACGCCGTGAACTTTCCAGTTTTTGTTGTCTTGTAATATCGTGCAACACAGCAAGCACACCGCCGGTTTTATTCCGTTCATCGTCAAACACGGCAAAATTTACTTTCAGAGCCAGGTTTCCCTTTGTTACTTCACGTTCGCAACTCCGATTATTATCCAAATATAAAAGGTCACCAATTAAGATATTCGCACCCAAAACGGAAAACAGTTTATCAAAACGGTGTCGTTCTATATTTTTAATTTTAAGCATTTTTCGTGCAGTAGAATTAATATGTATAATTTTTCCGTCAGTTCCAAACGCCATAACGCCGTCGGTCATGTTTTGCAGAATTGCCTCAATCTTGTTCTTTTCCGTTGAAATATCAGAAAGTGTTCCTTTCATTTTAGAAGACATATCGTTAAACGTATTGGTCAGCATGCCAATTTCATCTTCCGCTTTTGATGTCTCCAATCGGGAATCAAACTCACCTTCCGACATCCGTTTTGCCTGCTTTGTCAGGTTCGCTATCGGCGCAGTAATCGTGCGTGACAGCAGCGAACCAATCAAAACAGAAGCAAGCATACCGATAATCAGTGTTTGAATCAAGATATTAAGAACTTGCTGAATAATTCCTGTCAACTCTTCTTTTGTATCTTTGACATATATTATCTGTAACCCGTTTGGCGTTTGCACAGGGACGGCATAATCCATAAATTCAGCACGCACACTCACCGTGCTTCCAACAGAGCCAGTCAGGGCAGTGATGAAATTGTCCGAATCCAGATAAACATCCGCGGGTGCTTCAGAGGAACCATCCAAAACGGAGCCACTGTCAGCAGATACAAGATAATAATTTCTGCAGGAATCAATTCCCAGCAAAACAGTTTTAGCCTGCATGCGATTTTTTATATAGTTTCCATCTGTTGCCGCACCCTTCTCCAAATCATCTATAAAATCCCGTTGGAATACAGATGCCATCTCCTTTGAGAACAGATTGAGATAAAAATCAGATACGCGCAACACCAAAAAGGTGCCCGCAACAGTCATGATCGCAAGCACCAGAAGAACAAATATTGATACAAGTTTCCAATGTAAACTTTTAAACATATCTTAAATAAGTCCTTTAATTGGTTTTATTTTCTGAAATAATAGCCCACTCCGCGCTTTGTAAGGATATATTTGGGATTACTGGAATCATCCTCAATTTTTTCGCGCAGACGGCGCACCGTTACATCAACAGTTCTTACATCGCCGTAAAACTCATAGCCCCAAACGCTGGACAAAAGTGCCTCGCGGGTAAAAATTCGGTTTGGCTGCGTAACTAAAAATTTTAACAGTTCGTATTCACGAAGGGTTAAATCCAGTACTTCTCCGTTCTTAACTGCCTCGTATTGCGTGGTATTGATTACGAAGTTTTCATCCACCTTGATTTTATCATCTGTTTCGCTAGCAATGCCTGCCGATACTCTGCGCATATTTGCCTTAACACGGGCAATCAGTTCACGTACAGAAAATGGTTTGGTGATATAGTCATCAGCACCTAACTCTAAGCCTAAGACCTTATCCACCTCTTCATCCCGCGCCGTAATCATAATAATCGGAACGTTGAGCTTTTCTCGGATTTTTCTGCACACATCAAACCCGTCCATCTTCGGAAGCATAATGTCCAGCAGAATCAAATCGGGATTTTGGGTTAACGCACATTCTAATGCGGTTAAGCCGTTATCAGCTGTTAAGACATGAAACCCTTCCTTTTCAAGATTAAATTTTAAAATATCTACAATCGGTCGTTCATCGTCTACTACAAGTATTTTACGATCCATTTTGTAACGTCCTTTCATACAAGCATATATCTATATTGTAACAGAAAATTATATAAATCACAAGCTTTTTTGTACAATTTTATAAACTTTTGACAAAAAAAACAATATTTTTTACTTGAACATGCGATTATACAAGGTCTTCAATGGTATATGCTGTGTATGTAATATCTGCAGTATCTTCCGTTTTCTGATAGGTGACCGTTTTGGATTCGCCTGGTAAAAGCATAAAGCAATTATCACTAAATATTGCATGCCCCTCTAGCTGTAATGCATGAACATAGGTTTTTGCAGTTACAGTGATTTTGCTTTCTTCAACGTCCACCGTCACACTTTCATTACAGGGGCAAATCGGTAGTGCACCTTCTTTATAAAAAGTGCGGTCAAAACTTCCGTTATTGTCGTCAAAATCTGCAATCAATAGAATTGTATCGTCTGAAAGCATTGTTTCTTTAATCGACATAGCAACAGCGCTCTCGTTTTCATTTGCAGTTACATTTTTTTGCTCAACTACCGCGACTGTTCCATTTTTGGAAACGGATTTTATGGTCATTGTTCCAGAATGAGATGATAATGTGTCATTGCAAAGATATACATGATAGATGTCAGCAATTTTATTAATTGATGTAACAATCGGACCTGTGGCACGCTTAAAGCTGTAATAAGAAGCTTTCGGCATGCAATAATAATCCAAAAAAGCCCAGCCGGCTGCTGCAGGCCAACAATCATTCAGCATCCAGAAAATATCACCATTGCAAAAACCTTTCTCACGTCTTGCTCTTTCAAGTGCAACTCTCACCCATTCATATTGAATATATTGATATTTAAAGAGCCGGTCAGCACCATTGGTAAATTTCCCCAACACTTTTTCTGTAAATATATGCATGTAATCAAATAATTCCCGTTTCAGCGCCGGATTTGACTGGGTGTGATATTTCCACATCGACAAATCATCACCATAAATATCATTATCTGTCATCATTTTTTTCAGTGATGGTGTTGAAATAGCACCAAGGGAGCAATCCTCCGAGATAAATCTTGCATTAAGTGTATTTAAATATTCTTTATAGTCAGAAAGGTCTTCCTTCTCAATGTACATGAAAAAGTACCATAGATATTGGGTATTGTGTGTTGTGCCAGCAGTGTTTGATGCATATTTTTTTCCACCATAGGGACTGGAGGGTAAAAACGTGCGATAGGGATCATATTCATATATGACAGGCGCAATCGCTTTTAATGCCGATTTTCTACCCATATAATCTGTATCGGTGTCACAGCCGTTCACTGCATTTTCATTATCCCCGCTCCACCACATCAAGCAGGCTTTATTTCTAAGATAACGGACCGCATACTCGGCTTCGTTTACTAAATGTGCCAAAAATGTTTGATTGTCCTCAGGATATTGACCACACGCCATCATAAAGTCCTGCGTTACCATAATGCCAAGTCTTGTACATTCATCGTAAAAATGCTCACACTCAAACTGACCGCCGCCCCAAACGCGAACCATGTTCACGCCCGCATCGGCAGCGCGTTCTAAAAGTGTCGTGATTTTTTGCTTAATTCCCTCCGTCACAAAAGGTTCGCAGGGTACCCAGTTCCCACCCTTGCACATAATTTTGATGCCATTTACTTTTAAAATAAATCCGGAAAATTCCGTGTTTTCATCGTACTCCTTAGAAAAGTCTGTTTTTTTCAATTCCAGACATTTTTCGTAGTTCTCACTGCCCGGCAAATCAATCGGTTGAAGAATTTGAACCATACGAATACCGAAAACTGTTTCGCTAAGTACTTGTCCTTTTGATAAAATCTGCAGAATATATGTATTTTGTTCACCATAGCCCAGCGGGTACCACAGCTTTGGATTTTGAATATCAAAGTTTAAGCGAACCATCGGTTCTTCACAGTATTTTTCACAAGAAACAACTGTTTCTCCTTCCGAATTTTGAATGCAGAACGTAATGATTTCACCATGTTCAAAATTTAAAAACGATACATCAGCACCGATGGCTGCACCATCATCGTCAATACATTTTGTGTATACATAAGTACTATCTACTGCGATTGATTCGTCGGGGATTTCAAGATAACAATCCGCTCCAATACCGCAAGTCACGAAACGCATAGTCCAATCCCAACCATAAGTACACTGCATTCTACGCGTATGAATCCGCTCGGTGGTGAATGCACCGGTATACTCTTTTCTTCCGCGCGTCTTAATAATCGGTGAGTAAAAGTAAATTTCTATTTCATTCATACCGGATTTCAAAAGCTTACCAACCGAAACACAGTGCGGAATATAGCCGTTTTCACAATATGCAGCATGATTTCCGTTCACATATATGTCGCAGTATGTATCAAGGCGCTCAAATACCAAGTTTACACAGCTTGGCACATCCTCTAGCTCAAATTCCTTTTTATATGTCCAGTTGTACCGTTCATATTTTTGT
>JAZNIA010000060.1:0-1657 GCA_045577195.1 Congzhengia sp. | reverse complement strand
AGCTTTAAACCTGACGCTGTGTCGGACGAGATAATTGACAAAATTGTGGAAGCCGGTCTTTTTGCCGCAAGCGGTGTTGGGCTGCAGTCTCCCATTATTATTGCGGTTACAGACAAGGAAACCCGTGACAAGCTGTCTGCTCTTAACTCAAAATATGATCTAAAACACCGTCCGGATCCGTTTTACGGTGCACCTGCAGTCCTTGTTGTGCTTGCAGATAAATCCGTTCCCACCTATGTATACGACGGAAGTCTTGTAATGGGTAATATGATGCTTGCTGCACATTCTCTTGGCGCGGGAAGCTGCTGGATCCACCGCGCAAAGGAGACCTTCGAGGACGAAGAAGGCAAATCCATTCTGAAAGAGCTGGGCATCGAGGGAGATTTCGAGGGCATCGCCAACTGTGTCATTGGTTATCCAACCGCACCTAACAATAAAATACCGCCCAGAAAAGAAAACAGGGTTTTCAAAAAATGAGCAGCAACGTAACATTCAGATATGCGGAAAAGCAGGACGCAGGTTTGATTCTTAACTTCATCAGAAGCCTTGCCGAATACGAAAAAATGTCCCATGAGGTAATCGCAACAGAAGAACTGTTAACCGAATGGATATTTGACAAAAATAAAGCCGAGGTCATCTTTATCTGCGAGAATGGCATTGAAGCAGGTTTTGCACTGTTTTTCCATAATTTCTCCACCTTTTTGGGTAGAGCCGGCATTTACCTTGAAGACCTTTTTGTAAAGCCGGATTTTCGCGGAAAAGGATACGGCAAAGCGCTTTTAAAACAGCTTGCCAAAATTGCTGCAGAACGCGGCTGCGGAAGGCTGGAGTGGTGGTGTCTTGACTGGAACAAACCCAGCATAGATTTTTATAAATCCATGGGTGCAGAAGCTATGGATCAGTGGACCACTTACCGCATTACGGGTGAAACACTGACAAAGCTGGCAGAGGAATAATGCGATGGACAAGAAAACATACTCATTGTTAGAAAACTATATGCTGTCGTGCATGCTGGACAGTGCCCACGACAAAGAGCATATTTACCGTGTTTTATACACAGCTCTTGACATCGCAAAAACAGAAAAGTCTGTTGACTACGATATCCTCATCTGCGCCTGTCTTTTGCATGATATCGGACGCAAAGAGCAGTTTGAAAACTCTGCACTGTGTCATGCGGTCGTTGGCGGCGAAAAAGCATACCGTTTTCTTACAGAAAACGGCTTTGATCCTGATTTTGCCGAGCACGTAAAAAGCTGCATAACAACGCACAGGTTTAGAAAAAGCACACCTCCGCAGAGCATTGAATCAAAAATACTGTTCGATGCCGATAAATTAGATGCAGCAGGAGCTATGGGCATTGCCCGTACGCTGATCTATAAAGGACAAGTTAATGACCCGCTGTACTCCTTAACCGATGACGGACAGGTTTCAAGCGGTGAAACAGATGACATGCCCTCCTTTTTCCACGAATATCATTATAAGCTGAAAAACATATATAACAGCTTCTATACACACCGCGGTGCCGAGCTGGCAAACGAGCGTCGTCAGACGGCAGAAAACTTTTACAGCGCAATATATAACGAGGTAAGTTCATCATATAAAAACGGCTGTGCTCATCTTGATGAAATCATAACGAAATAACGAGGTAACAAACATG
>JAZNIA010000059.1:0-13790 GCA_045577195.1 Congzhengia sp. | reverse complement strand
CAAACCGTAGTGCAATATATAAAAGGTCATACGTTCCGCTGCTTAAATAATCCGCTTCCACAATTTCGCCGTTTTCATTTTCGTAATTTAGACGGAACCCGTCTCCCACGCGAACGTTTTTGTATTTGCCGCCGGTAAGCTTCGAGAAAATTTCCGCTGTTTTTTTATTTAAACGCGGCGCAAAGTTCTGCTTGATTTCTCGGTGCGCTTTATCCAGCCATTCACCCGCGCGAACATATGCCTCGTTTTGCGCTTCTAGTTCTGCAATTTTAGATGTAACTGCAAGAATATCCGATTCAATATCAGACATGCTCCGTTCTTCCGCCGTATATTTTGCAAGCTCCACAGAAAGTCCGTAGTACTGTTCTTTGCACTGTTCCTGTTCCTGCCTGAGCCGAAAAATCTTTGTTTGTAATTCCTCCGCCGTCTCCCCGCGATAGAATTTTGCCTCTTCGGTAAACTCCCGCTCTTTTGGATTCCTTATCTCCGTAAGGCTTTTTTCAAGAGAAAGAATCTGTTCCTCCAATTCCTTGCGCGTCATCTGCCGCTGCTCCGTTTCCGCCGCGCGTTTCATTAAGGAAGCCACACTTTCAGTTCCATAAGCCGCCAGTAAATCGCAAAGTTCCCGTTCCGTTTCTTCTCGTTCTATAGCAGGGTTTTGCAGAGAAAATGCGTCCTGCTTATCTTCCCTACTGAAAAGTACAAACAACAAAACCGCAAGTATTATGCCAAGCAACGCTACTCCAGCGCTAAAGATAAAAGAGGTGCGCAAGAAAATAATGGAAAGCAATATAGAAACGACAAATGTCAATACCGACGCAAATATTCCCTTCCGTTTCTGCTTGGCGGCATGTGATATGTGCTCCTGCTTAAACTGCTCCCTTTTTTGTTCAAACTCCGCCTGCTTACTATTTAAAATGAGTAGTTTATTTTCTAATTTCTGCGCTTTTTCTATCTCCTCAGGCAATATGGTTTGCGTCGAAGATTCATCTTTTATCATCTCCAGTCGCTCCTGCGCCGCAGTATATTGTTTCTCCAGCACACCACGCGCCTGAAGTTCCTTTTCATAGGCAAGATACGCTTCATGTTCTTTTGCTATCGAAAATGCATTTTCCGCTATGTTGATTTCCTTTTTTAATTGCTCTGTTCGAGAAAAAAGCAACGTCTGCTCTGATTCCTGCGCCGCAAGCTTTGTTCTATGGTGCTGATACAAAAGCTTTTCCTCGTCCAGTTTCTTTTTTACTTCTCTTTGCGCAGCAAGCTTTCCGCCCTTTCCCGTTTTGCTTAAGATGGCGAGCTGGTTTCTCATGAGTGCACTTTGAATATTAGAATAGGAAATATCCTCTGTGCCACTGGTTTCCATATTGGAAAGGCGACTTAGAATTTCTGTTCCGTCCTCTATTTCAGCTCCCAGCGATTGTATGTAAAAGGTCCTTAAAAAACCTTCCCTTCCCAGATTAAAAAATCTCTCTCCGACATTTTCTGCGTCGCCCGCCTCGTCCCAGGTGTCGGCATATAAGAGTCTTGCCCTGTCCGACCGTTTGGTGGCACCGATTTTTTTCTCCAGCACATATTGCCTGCCGTCATCGTCGGTAAAATACACCTTGCCGCCAAACTGCTCCGTATTCCACGGACGATATTTTTTTCGCACGGTTTCGCCCAGGGAAAGCCGCTTTCCCTCGTTTGGAACCTCATAAAACATAGCAAGCAAAAATTCACAAAGGGTGCTTTTTCCGCTTTCGTTGTCTCCCACAATCAGATTAAAGCCGGCGCCAAACGACAGCGATACCGAATTCAGTTTTCCAAAGCCTTCAATCTCAACCTTGTCAATTCTCATTTCGTTCCTCTTTTTCTATCAGGGATAATCCCGTTTTCACCGCCAGTGCAAAGGCCTCCTCGCTCATTTGCCCGCGGTCCTCCATTGCAAACTTTGCAAAAAGCCCTTTTAGCGTAAATTCTTTTGCAAGTTGCTTCAAATCAAGCGCAGGCGTTGTTTTATCCCGCACCGTAACAGAAAAGCCCTCCAGTTTCTCTAAAAGGACCGCCGTATCAAAGGGAAACTGCGCCGTTCCAACCAGATTGATACGGTATATATGGCGCGCACCTTGCGTTTTTTTTAAGATTGCCTCTAAAATTGCTTCATAGTCTTCGGCGCCGGTAACGTCTACGGTCTCTTCTAAATACATACGCTCCTGGACAGAAATCCACTCCGCGGTTGCCTCACCTTTGTCCAGCGTTACGCAGAAGACGCCCTTTTCTCCCGTTTCGTCAAAGCCGCGCCCCTCGGTGCAGCCGGGATACGCGTAATAGGTACGCCCACTTTTTAAAAGCCCGCTTGATGCATGAATGTGTCCAAGGGCGATATAGTCCATGCCGCTTTCGGCAATTTCAGTCAGGCGGAGGGGATTATACCCTTCCCCCGCCAGATTTGCATGCATCACCAAAAGGTTCAGCTTGTCCGGATTTTGTATATGGATTTTAGAAAGCAAATTTCGTTCATCATTTGCAGAAGAAAAAGAAATACCATAAATATCTGCATTTTCTGTTTGAACGCAATCACCCTCTATGGAGAAAATATGGACATTTTCTCCAAAATCAAAGGTTTCGTACACACTTGCGCGCGTAAAACAGTCATGATTTCCGGCACAGATAAATACCGGTTTTGGGAACATGCGCGCAAACTGTTGTTTTAAAAAATCCAGTGTGGTACGGCTAACGGTTTGCCCGTCAAACAAATCACCCGAAATCACTAAAAAATCGGTATCCTTTGCCAAGGAAATCACCCGCGAAAATGACGTACGCATATCCTCTCTGCGCACTGCGGATTTTCCGACATCGGAAAGTCCTGAAAACGCAGAGTCTAAATGAACGTCTGCCGCATGAATGAATTTGATGCTCATACCTCTTCCCCTATCTGTTTTTTCTTCTCATCGGATTTGGCGAGGGTGAAAGTAAAACGCGTAAACTGACCCGGCTCGCTTTCCGCCCAGATATTTTCACCGTGCGCCTGCAGGATACTTCTCACAATATAAAGTCCCAATCCTGCACCGTTTTTGTCTCTGCTTCTGGATTTGTCTGTTTTGTAGAAACGGTCAAAAATATGAAGCAGTTCCTTTTTCTCGATTCCCATGCCGGAATTCTGAATAGAAACGTAGGCGCGACCATCCTTTTCTCCCGCTTGTACATCAATAAATCCTTCGTCCTGTGTAAATTTGATTGCATTGTCAAAAAGATTTGTCATCACGCGCTGAATGGCATCTTTGTCAGCATCAACCAAAAGGTGCTCTTTATCAAATCCCACGGTCAAATGAATATTTTTCTCCGTAATTCGTTTTTCTGCTTTTATGATGTTTAAACGAATCAGCTCATTAACGTCAAACTCGCGCTTTTCAATCTGAAAGCTTCCCTGCTCGAGTTTACTCAAATCGAGCAAGTCCGTTACAATACGGGAAAGGCGTTTGCTTTCGTCCAGCACGATGGAGAGATACCATTTTTGTTTTTCTTCCGGAATGGTTCCGTCAATCACGCCCTGAACAAACCCGATAATGGTTGTCATCGGGGTTCTAAGATCATGAGATACGTTGGCAATAAAGCTTGAACGCATATTCTCCAACTGCTCAATGGATTCTGCCATATGGTTAAATGCTTCGCCCAGTTCGGCAACCTCGTTTTGCGCATCAATGGCAACCCGTTGCTTAAAATCACCGCTTGCAATTCGTTTTGCCGCGTCACACAACATAGAGAGCGGTTTTGTAATACGCTTGGACAAAATATAAATACAAACCGTTGCAACCACTGCAACCAAAAGCACGTTAAACAGAAATATTTTAAATATCTCCGTGCGCATACGTGTGATTTCCGGCGCCGGAATCGTAACCAAAACGCCACCCGCCACCTGATTCTGATACATAATCGGTCTTGCAACGGTTAATGTGTTTGTGCTGAAAATGCCGCCCAAGGACCCGTGGTAGGTTGCATCGTTTCCGGAAAGCACATCCCGCGTAAAAGCGGAGCGAATGGTGCCACTGAAATTTTCTAAACTGCTCATCACCAGATTTCCATCGTTATCCACAATAAAAATCTCGGTTCCCGTTGATTCGGCAATGGCGTTGATGTTTAAACGGTACACCTGGGCAGGCACATGCTTGTTTGTTCCTGCATACACCGTTGTGTCAATGACCTGCGCAGCAATGTTGCCAAGCCCGCGCTCGTGATGCGATGTCAGGTAGCTTCCCATAAAGCCGAACAAAAGCGTTCCCATGATAATAAAGCTAATGAGAAAGAGCGCCATTGTCATCAGAAACATTTTCGAAAAAATGCTTTTTCGCTTCAATTTATTTCACCTCAAATTTATAACCCACGCCCCAAACGGTTTTGAGCTGCCAGTTTACATTTTCTCCTGCCAACTCCAGCTTTTCGCGCAACCGTTTTACATGCACGTCTACCGTTCTGGAATCACCAAAATAGTCAAATCCCCAAACGGTTTCCAAAAGTTGTTCCCGAGTGAACACTTTGTTTGGATTCGTTGCCAGATAGTACAAAAGTTCCAGCTCTTTTGGTGGAATATCAATGGGGTTTCCGTTGATTTTTAGTTCATAATTCGTTAAGTTGATGATAATGTTTGGATAAACCACTTCCTTGTCCGTGTTATCCTTGGGGTCATACCGTCTTAAAATCGCCTTGATTCTCGCAACCAGTTCCTTGTTCTCAAAGGGTTTTACCATATAATCGTCCGCACCAAGCTCTAAGCCCAACACCTTATCAAAGGTTTCTCCCTTTGCTGTGAGCATAATAATCGGAATATTGCTCACCCTGCGGATTTCACGACAAACCTGAAAACCATCCATTTTCGGGAGCATCACGTCCAGCACTACAACGGAAGGCGTTTTTTCTTTAAACAACTCAATCGCGGTCCGCCCATCGTTTGCGATAATGACCTCAAAGCCCTCCCTGTCCAGATAGAGCCTGATAATCTCACAAATATTCTTATCGTCATCTACAACCAAGATTCTCTGATTTTCCATCATGTTATCCACTCCTTTTTTATGCCCACCAGCGACCCGAGGCACCGCAGGGGAGCAATAGTTCACTGTTTTCCACAGGAAGTCCGATTTCTTCTGCCGCAACCGTTCCTTTGTATTTTTTTGCCACCTTTAGTTTCAAAATATTTGCCAGCACCATCGGTTGCAGACCGGTGGTATAGGAATTTATCAAAAAGAACAGCGGTTTATCAGACAGAATTTTCATACACCGTTCTACCAGAGGATATAGCTCCGCCTCCAGCTTCCAGACCTCGCCTCCGGGACCTCTGCCGTAAGACGGCGGATCCATAATAATGCCGTCATAGACGTTTCCGCGCCGTGCTTCCCGCTCGACAAATTTAATCACATCGTCTACAATAAAACGAACATGACGGTCACCAAGACCGGACAGTTCTAAATTTTCTTTTGCCCAAGTGACCATGCCCTTTGAGGAATCTACATGTACCACCGACGCGCCGGCTCCTGCTGCCGCCACGGTCGCGCCGCCGGTATAGGCAAACAAATTGAGCACCTTAATCGGGCGATTCGCCTTAGAAATCAGGTCGGAAAACCACATCCAGTTGACCGCCTGCTCAGGAAACAGTCCCGTATGCTTAAAGCCCATCGGTTTTATGTAAAACTTAAGACCCAAAGGCGCAAATTCCACCGTCCATTTATCCGGCAGTTTGTGTCTCACTTCCCATGCGCCGCCGCCCGTATTTTTTCTATGGTATGTTGCGTGGGCAGTTTTCCAAAGAGCAGGGTGTTCCTTTTCGTTCCATATTACCTGCGGGTCGGGACGAATCAGCCGGTAGTTCTTCCAGTCCTCCAGCTTCTCACCGCCGGAAAGGTCTAAAACCTTATAATCATTCCATTTATCGCTGATCCACATAAGAATACCTTCTTTATATTATAATTCTTCTATCTTATATTATTTTACCACCAAACGAATGCTTCGTCAATCCAAAATTTACGCCTGTCATAATATGTTTAGAAAATTCATAAACTGTAAACACAAATTAAGATATTCTGGAGGGGTTTATGGTGCAAGAGCAGACATTCTTACATAATCTGAAACTGGAGAACAAAGAAAAACTGACCATTTCCGGTGTATCCGATGTGGATACCTTTGACGAAGGAAAAATTATACTGTTTACAGAAGATGACACACTGATTGTAGAGGGTAGCGAGCTGCACATACAAAAGCTTGACATTGCAAACGGCGAGCTGATGATTGAGGGCAACATCTTTGGGCTACAATACACCGGAAACGACGCAGGCGCACGCCAGAGCAAAGGATTTTTTAAGAAAATGATGAAATAGTTGCGAGGTAACCAGATGGGAGTTTCCATATCAGACGAAATCACCATATTTTTATTTTCCTGCCTTTCCGGCGCGCTGATGCTTTTTTTCTATGACTTGATTTTTTGCGTTTGCAAGCAAAGGGATTGCTCCATTGTTGTAATAAATGTATTAGACGGCATCGTAATTACCGTTTCCTGTGCAATTTTAATCTTTGTTACCTTTTCCGTTTCCCACGGGATTGTACGCTTTTTTGAGTTCTTCGGTGCATTTTTGGGTGCAGTACTTTATAAATTGATGCTGAGCCGCCCGCTCTGCTTCATTTTTCGCAAAATAATTGAATGGATTCACTTGATTTTTAAAATTTTTTTCAAAATACTATTGACACCGCTGAAAATTACGTATAAAATGATAAATAAGTGTATAAGTGGATTATTTTGTCCGGTTTTTGCACTTTTTCGAAAAATCGGGTGTGCGCTTTTTTATAAGCTCCGAAAAACCGCCAGCTTAACCGGCAAAGTGATCAGAAAAACGTAGGTGTAAATATGAAACAAACAGGAAAGAACAAAGGAAAGAAAATCAATTTCCGAATCTTTTGCAAACGCATATTGTTTTGTCTACTCTTTGTGTATTTCTCCTGTCAGCTGGTTTCTCAGCAATTCAAATTTGCAAAGCTGGAGGAGGAAAACGCAGCTGTTGACGCAAAAATTGAGGCTGCGCAAAAAGAGCAGAAAAACTTAAACTCCGAACTCGAATCCATCGACTCTGAGGACTACCTCCGCCGCGTGATACGAGAAAAACTCGGATTTACGAAGCCCAACGAAACTGTGTTTGTTGACGCTTCAAAATAATGCGGTTTTTCTACGCTTTATGATGCGATTACGAAAGAGATAACTACAAGGAGGAAGCTACCAGTATGGCTTTAGAACCGGGAACAATCATTGAAGGAAAGGTAACAGGCATCACCCAGTTCGGTGCTTTTGTATCATTTGACGGCGGAAAAACGGGGTTAGTACATATTTCGGAAATTGCCCCTGAGTATGTAAAAAACATTCGTGACCATGTAAACGAAAATGATACGGTAAAGGCGAAAGTCCTGACCATTGATGCAAACGGGAAAATCAGTCTTTCCATCAAGCAGGCAATCCTGGAGGAACGTGCCAAGGCAAAAAAAACTGTTCGCACATCTAGTCCCAAACGGCCGGATGATGTTGAATGGCCGAAAAGAGAAAAACCCGCAAGTTTCGAGGATATGATGGCAAAATTCAAGCAGGACAGTGATGAAAAGCTCTCCACGATGAAAAAAGGTCTGGATGCAAAACGCGGCGGATCCGGCTACCGCCGTTCATCGGGTTCGTTTTAAAAAAACTTATTTTGCGGCACGGAAGGGTTTCTTTCTGCCGCATTTTTGTTTTTTGCAGAAAGGATTATTTGACATGACAAAAGAAGAAATCGCAAAAAGATACTTTACCGACGACGAAGAAGTTCTTTGGTTTGATTCCCCCAAAAAACAATCTTGGTTCACCCGTATGGATGTTCTTTTAGTTCCGTTGACAATGGTGTTGGGCGGTCTGATGCTGGTTTACGCCGTTTTCTCTATGATACTGATGTTTCGCGGTCAGAGCATGGCATTTGCCCTTTCCGGCATTACAATACTTTTGATTGCATTTTACCTGTTGTTCGGCAGAATCTGGTACCGCAGAAAACGCATATCACGCAACCTTTATTTTGTAACAAGTGCGCGGGTTTTTGTGTTTAACACGTTGCGCGATGTTGCAGCCGTGGACATTCCGCTTGAAAACGTGTCTCCCGTTTGTGCAAAACATGATTTATATTTATCCTCCAAGCTCTTTGTTGGCGACTTCGTGTACGGCTTAGGTCTTGACTTGTTTTTCAGAAACTTTGTGCAGGAATCCCCTGCATTCTATGGCATAGATGACCCCGCTTTTGTCAGCAATATCATCGAGCGGGCGCAAAACCAAAGAAAGGCGGTGCAGCATGATTCCGATTTTATCTGATTGCGCAAAAGCGGCAGGATTTTCCCTTTCCGATACACAGCTAAAACAGTTTTCCGATTATACTTCCCTCCTTTTGGAATGGAACGAGAAAATGAATCTTACCGCCATCACAAAGCCTGAAGAAATTGTGACAAAGCATTTCGTTGACAGTTTATACGGCATGCCCTATTTAAATGCTGGCGCGCGCCTGATTGATGTGGGCACCGGCGCAGGTTTTCCGGGACTTCCGCTTAAAATTGCCCGTCCCGATTTATCGCTCACACTTTTAGATTCTTTAAACAAACGGCTTCTGTTTTTAAACGAAGTGATAAACACGCTTTCTTTAGCAGATGCCAAAACTGTGCACGCCCGGGCAGAAGAAGGCGCTCTGCCGAAAAGTGCTCTACGCGCACAGTTTGATGTGGCAACCTCCAGAGCCGTTGCACGGCTGAACGTTTTAGCGGAATACTGTCTGCCCTATGTTAAGGTTGGCGGTATATTTTTAGCGTATAAAGGCGGCGACGCGACCGAGGAATGCAAGGAAGCAAAAAATGCTGTCAAAACACTGGGTGGTGACATCACCGACATAATTTCCTACACCATCCCCACCACCGAGATTACACATTCGCTGGTAGTAATTCACAAAATAAAACAAACTGCGGACATATACCCTCGCAAACAAAGCAAAATTAAAAATAATCCCCTTTAATCAAAGCTTATAAGGACAAAGGAAAAAGGCTGAGCGTTTGCTCAGCCTTTTTCCTTTGTCGAAACTTTTTTTCAATTCGACAATTTTATGTATTTTTTTTCAAAGGATTGGCAATACTGAAAACAGAATATGTTATATGTAAAAAATTTCCTTTTACGGAAACAATACAAAGGAGGAACTCTGTTTGGAAATTTCAGTATTGATTCGAAGCAAAACACTTATCGTATCCCTCTCCGGCGAGTTGGATCATCATAGCGCCAAAGAGGTAAAGGATATGGTGGAGGAGGTCATCAAGAACCACGGTGTTTTAAACTTGATTTTTGATTTTTCAAATCTCACATTTATGGACAGCTCCGGCATCGGCATTGTGGTTGGTCGGTATAAGCTGATTTCTGCCATGGGCGGCAAAGTTGCCATTGTCAGCAAAAACCGTATTATTAACCGGCTTTTGACCATGTCGGGCATTTTAAAACTGATGAATGCCTATGATTCGGTTGAAACGGCATTGACTACATTGCAGGAGGAGATTTCGTGATGAACAACAGCATGAAACTAGAATTTTTAAACTTGTCGGAAAACGAGGGATTTGCTCGCGCGGCAGTCGGCGCATTCATCGCGCAGTTAAATCCCACCTTAGATGAACTGGACGATATTAAAACTGCCGTCTCCGAAGCCGTAACCAATGCAATTATTCACGGCTACAAAGACACCTTAGGAATGGTACATATCAGCTGCACCATAGAAGATAATATTGCTACCATTTCCGTTTCAGACGAAGGCTGCGGCATTGAAAATATCGACCTTGCCAGAACGCCTCTTTATACTGGTGCAGCCGACAGCGAACGCTCAGGACTGGGCTTTACCGTAATGGAGACATTTATGGATACGATTACGGTAACGAGTACTTTGGGCAAGGGAACCACCGTGACCATGGAAAAAAGGCTGGGTGCGGAGCAGACGCTTTCTGCCTGCGTGTGAAAGCGGGGTTCATCGTGAGCCAATTTGAGACTGAACGCACCTACGAACTGATTTTAAAGGCACAGTCAGGCGACGTCCATGCAAAGGAACAGCTGGTAACAGAGAATATGGGACTAGTTTACCGCGCAGCTACGCGTTTTTATGGCAGAGGTGTTGACAATGAGGACCTGCACCAAATCGGAGCCATAGGCTTGATTCTTGCCATTGACAAATTTGACGTTTCTTACAATGTACGCTTTTCTACCTATGCTGTTCCCATAATACTTGGCGAAATCAAGCGTTTTTTTCGGGACAACGGTCCGATTAAGGTCAGCAGAAGCATCAAAAAAACTGCAAGCGACATTGCCCGCGTTTCCGAGCAGCTCCAGATACAGACGGGAAAGGCACCCGGTGTTTTGGAAATTGCCACTGCCCTTTCCCTTTCGATTGACGAAATTACACAGGCTCTGGAGGCAACTGCACCGATAGAATCCATTTGTGCAAGCGTTTACAAAGATGGTGAGCAAACCCTATCGGACACGCTTTCAGCCGACGCCTTTGAACCGGAAACCTTGGAACGGCTGGATATTCAAGTTGCCCTCTTATCCCTTTCGCCCCGGGAACAACTCATTGTTTCCATGCGTTACGGCAGAGAGAAATCACAATCCGAGGTTGCAAAAAAACTTGGAATTTCTCAGGTTCAGGTATCCAGATTGGAACGAAAAATCCTGACAAGTTTAAAATCCAAACTGAAATACGAAAAAGAAACCGCATTTTCCTAAGAAAGGTATTGACAAAAACGTTTTCCTTGTGATAGTCTTAGTATATATGTTGACAAAAGAGAGGACGAGCGTTTTGCTAAAAGCGTATCTTATAAACGGTACCATAAAACTCCGCGCAGAAAACGGAAAAGAGGTTGTTTTTTCCGCTGGTTCTGCTGTTACCCGTCTGGCGGAAGAAAAAGAGAATAGTCCCTATGCACTTTTTTCGGGCGTAGATTTAAAAAAGCTTACAAAAACCGCAGAATGCGAACTTGAAAAGCTCTATGAAATCACCATTTCTGCGCCGGAGCAGGTTTTATATCAGATGGATGAGGGGCGCCAAAATAAGCGTTACTTAAATTGTACGCTTTCATTTTCCTACGAAGCAGAAAATGACGCCGCTGTAACTACCGTTTTGCTCCAGAACGCTGATGCACTTTTGACATTAGAACTGATTTGCGCAATTCAAAGCAGGAAACGACTTAAAAAATGCGAAAACTGCGGAAAATTCTTTTTCCCTGTTGGCAGAAGTGACGCAATTTACTGTGACCGCACCGGAACGGACGGATTCTCCTGCAAGAAGATTGGCGCGCACAGACAATACCGCAAAAACAGCCGCGCAGACAGCGTGAAAGTCCAGTATGATAAAATCACCAAGCACAACCGCTACTTAAAAAACCGCGGTATGGTTTCGGAGCGCGAGTATGACCGCTGGCTCAAAACCGTATCCGAACTATATACCGGTTTTAAAAACGGCAACATTTCCGAACGAACACTCATGACAAGACTTGGCGAAGAACTCACGTCTTCAAGGATTTCTACAAGAAACAGTATCTCAGATTACTTACTTTAATAACAAAACAGAGACTAGCAAAGCTAGTCTCTGTTTTGTTATTCTTATAGATTATTTTTCTGTAATTTTTTCCTGACCACCCATGTAAGGACGAAGCGCCTCAGGGATTCTTACGCTGTAATGCGTGCCGTCAAACTCTAAATTGTTTTCTAAAAATGCAATTAACATTCTCGGGGGAGCAACCACGGTGTTGTTCAAGGTATGCGCCAGATACTTTTTGCCGTCCTCACCCTTTACGCGGATTCCCAAACGGCGTGCCTGTGCATCTCCTAAGTTGGAACAGGAGCAAACCTCAAAGTACTTCTGTTGTTTCGGAGACCACGCTTCAACGTCATAGGACTTCACCTTCAAATCTGCCAAGTCGCCTGAGCAGCATTCTAAGGTTCTTACGGGAATATCCAAAGAGCGGAACAGTTCAACACTGTAGCTCCACATTTTATGGAACCAATCCATGCTCTCTTCCGGCTTACAAACTACAATCATTTCCTGCTTTTCAAACTGGTGAATGCGGTAAATGCCACGTTCTTCAATACCGTGTGCACCTTTTTCCTTGCGGAAACAGGGAGAATAGCTCGTTAAAGTTAATGGAAGCTGTTCTTCGGGTGTGATGGTATCAATAAACTTGCCAATCATGGAATGCTCACTGGTACCGATGAGATATAAATCCTCGCCTTCGATTTTGTACATCATGGCGTCCATTTCCTCAAAGCTCATAACGCCCGTTACTACGGAAGAGCGAATCATAAAGGGCGGAATGTGGTAATTAAAGCCCTTGTTTATCATAAAATCTCTTGCATATGCCAAAACTGCACTATGCAGACGCGCAATATCACCCATCAGATAATAAAATCCTTCACCGGCTACACGACCTGCGGACTCTTTATCAATTCCGCTGAATTTTTCCATGATGTCCATATGATAGGGCACTTCAAAATCCGGTTTTGTCTGCGCACCAAACTGCTCAACTTCTACATTTTCTTCGTCATTTTTTCCCACCGGAACGGAATTATCAATGATGTTCGGAATTTTCATCATGATGTCTTTCACTTTTGTTTCCAGTTCAGCTTCTTCCTGAGCAAGTTCTTTGAGCTTATCTGCCTGCTCACTAACGAGCTTTTTCATTTCTTCTGCTTTTTCGCGCTCGCCCTTTGCCATCAAGCCGCCAATTTCCTTGCTGATTTTGTTCCGGTTTGCACGAAGCGCATCTGCTTCATTTGTGACAGTTCTTTTTCTATCGTACAACTCGATTACTTCATCTACCAAAGGCAGCTTGTGATCTGCAAATTTTTTACGGATATTCTCCTTCACAAGCTCCGGATTCTCTTTTACAAAACGTATGTCTAACATATTCCATTACTCCTCTGCCGTAAAATGCTTTATATAATATTTTACCCCAAAACCTTAGCTGTGTCAAGAAGTTCTTCGAGGTTTACAACTGTTGCTCCAACTGCTCAGCGTACCGCACGGTTTCCATTGCATCTTTTGCATACTTGTCTGCACCGATGGCATCGGCGTAGCTTTTTGTCAGCACTGCACCGCCTACAACCACGCGCACATCAGGCGCGCTTTTTTTGAGTTGTTTTACAGTTTCCTCCATAGCAGGCACAGTCGTGGTCATGAGCGCGCTTAAACCTACTAGTTTCGCCCCTGTTTTTAGCGTAGCATCCACAATTTTTTCCGGCGGAACGTCTTTTCCCAAATCTGTGACAGAAAAACCGTAATTTTCCAAAAGAACCTTTACGATATTTTTTCCGATGTCATGAATGTCGCCCTTTACAGTTGCCAGAACAACGTTTAGCTTCTTCTCATTTCCGCCATGCTTCATCCCTTGCTTTATCACGTCAAATGAAGCTTTTGCGCTTTCCGCACTCATCAAAAGCTGGGGCAAAAATGTGGTTCTCTTTTCAAACCCGATACCCACCGTGTCAAGCGCGGGCACAATGCACACATCAATCAGATAAAGGGATTCTTTCGTCTTTAAAAGCTCCCTTGTCAGCTCTGCCGCCTGCTCTTTTAACCCCTTGATAATTGCGTTTTTCAGCTGTTCCTCCAGCGGAAGATCCTGGGTGACAGGTTTTGTCTGCGCGGGAGCGTTTTGCGATGCATAAGCAATAAACTTTTCACATACGGGGTCTTTGCCCGACAGAGCGCAGTATGCAAAATAGGCATCTGTCATCCCCGTCATGTTCG
>JAZNIA010000058.1:0-9169 GCA_045577195.1 Congzhengia sp. | reverse complement strand
GAGCTGTAGCAAAATGATATAATCATTTTGCTACAGCTCCTTTATCGCATAAACGCTTAAATCACAAAGAAGAAAATGCACAAAAAGTGCAAAACGCTTGCCAGCACCACAAAAATATGGAACACCGAGTGCATGTAGGGCGTTTGTTTTCCCTTGCTGTAGAGCACGGCGCCAATGGTGTACAAAATGCCGCCTGCCAGAAGCAGACTGATACCGCCCGCGCCCAGTGCGAGAACCGTTTGTTTAGCCGCAAACACGATGCACCAGCCCATGGCAAGATAGCATATCATGGAAAACCGTTTGTAGCGGTCAAGGTCTATGGCGTTGAGCGCAATCCCCAGCGTGGCAAACGCCCAGATTACGCCAAATATCGTCCAGCCCAGCCAGGGGGAATGCTCCCGAAGAGAGCAAAGCGCAATCGGTGTATAAGTACCCGCAATCAGCAAAAAGATGGAACAATGGTCAATGACCTGAAACACCTTTTTTGCCAATAAATCAGGGGAAAGTCCGTGATAGATGCTGGACATGGTATAGAGCACAATCATGGTTGCGCCGTAAATCGCGCCGCCGATTACGCCGTACACGTTCCCGCGCAGCGCAGCAAAAACCACGCACAGCGCCACTGCGCAAACGCCTAGACCGCCGCCCACGATGTGGGACACCATGTTAAACACTTCTTCGCCTTTTGTATAAAACG
The DNA here is from genome assembly GCA_045577195.1 of Congzhengia sp. Lineage (GTDB taxonomy): Bacteria > Bacillota > Clostridia > UBA1381 > UBA9506 > Congzhengia. Next base: position 8,472 of record JAZNIA010000058.1, on the reverse strand, counting down.
GGAGCACGCGCTCCGCCAGTCTTTTTCGTTCCATAAAAATACCTCTCTTTTCGAAAGATTTCAATTTTATTATACACACGTCCGAGGCCGCTGTCAAGAACGCCAAACGGGGTTTTGGGAAAATTTTTCAATCTGTTTAAAAAATGAAATTTTTTATTGACAAATACAGCCTTTTTATAGTATAATAATTTTTGTGCCAAACAGAGGGGCGGTACTTTCGCCTGACAAAAATGCAGTTTTGAAAAACTTGGCATGGATTGCACAAAACGCTGGAGTGGCACAGTTGGTAGCGCAGCTGATTCGTAATCAGCAGGTCGTGGGTTCAAGTCCCATCTCCAGCTCCATAAAGACAGGCTGCGTTGAGGATAACTCATCGCGGCTTTTTCCTTTTATCCTATTTTATATCGGAGGTAAGACAATGTTAAAAAGCAAGTATCTATCAGACGTATTGGCAACTGTCGAAAAAAGAAATGCGGCTGAACCCGAGTTTCTGCAGGCAGTAAAAGAGGTGTTAGAATCCTTAGAGCCTGTAATTGAGGCACATCCCGAATTTGAAAAGGCAGGCGTGATTGAGCGCTTGGTTGAGCCGGAACGTGTCATCGTGTTCCGCGTGCCGTGGGTGGACGATAGCGGCAAGGTGCAGGTAAACCGCGGTTTCCGTGTACAGTATAACAGCGCAATCGGTCCTTACAAGGGCGGTATCCGTTTCCATCCGTCCGTGTACCTGGGCATTATTAAGTTCTTAGGCTTTGAACAGATTTTCAAAAACTCCTTAACCGGTCTTCCCATCGGCGGCGGTAAGGGCGGTTCTGATTTTGTCCCCAAGGGCAAGAGCGACAACGAAGTGATGCACTTCTGCCAGAGCTTTATGACCGAGCTTTCCAAGCACATCGGCGCAGATACCGACGTTCCCGCAGGTGACATCGGCGTTGGCGCAAGAGAAATCGGTTTTATGTACGGTCAGTATAAGCGTCTCCGCAACGAATACACCGGCGTTTTGACCGGCAAGGGCTTGACCTACGGTGGCTCTTTGGCAAGAAAAGAAGCAACAGGCTTTGGTCTTTGCTACTTCACCGAGGAAATGCTCCAGGACGCAGGCAAATCCTTCAAGGGCGCAACTGTTGTAATCTCCGGCTCCGGTAACGTTGCAATCTATGCAAACCAGAAAGCAACTGAGCTGGGCGGTAAAGTTGTTGCCATGAGTGATTCCAACGGCTATATCTACGATAAAAACGGTATCGATTTAGATGCTGTGAAAAAAATTAAGGAAGTGGAAAGAAAGAGAATCAAGGAATATCTGACCTACCACCCCGAAGCAGAGTACCATGAAGGCTGCAGCGGTATCTGGACGATTCCCTGCGACATTGCGCTTCCCTGCGCAACACAGAACGAAATCGACGAAGCGTCCGCAAAAGCGCTGGTTGCAAACGGCTGCTATGCCGTTGCCGAGGGTGCAAACATGCCCTCCACGCCGGAAGCAATTGCAACGTTCCAGTCAAACGGTCTGCTCTTCGGACCTGCAAAAGCTGCAAACGCAGGCGGTGTTGCAACCTCTGCTCTGGAAATGAGCCAGAACTCCATGCGCTACGGCTGGACCTTTGAAGAGGTTGACGAAAAGCTGCACGGCATCATGGTGAACATCTATAAAAACACCAGAGACGCTGCCGCAAAATACGGCAAAGCAGGCGATTTCGTTGCCGGCGCAAACATTGCAGGCTTTATCAAGGTTGCAGAAACCATGATGGCACAAGGAATTGTGTAATCTATAGCTTACTTAAATATCGCACAAATCAAGGGTTTCCCGCAAAGGTGGGAAACCCTTTTTGTGTTGGCGCGGTTTTCTGCGTTTGTGAGAAGTGGTAGGATACATTGTTCCTTTTGTACCGCGGATATATAAAGGGAATGTGCTTCCTTTATATATCCACGCTGCCTTCCTAACGCAAAATCCGACACGCACAAGCCCTCTTTTCCCCGCATATCATAATAAAGCATGCATTACTTCGTTTTTTCCCGAATCCCGTCGCAAAGTCTCGTCAGCGGCAGGCACAACAAAAACCAAAGCAGATAAAAAGGCAGACAGATTTGTCCGTAAAAATGCAGGGGCATTTTCGAGTAGTCCCAAACGTTCATGGAAAGCCAGACGTTAAAAACCGTGCCGAATATCAGTTCCACAGATGTAATCAGGATAGCTCCCAGGGCGCATTTTGCGCAAAGGGGCATATTCTCGGCGTCTTCACATAGCTTATAATAAAGGCAAAAACACACACCGCCCGCCAAAAGCATGGTCGGGTGAGTGCGCCCGCGCCAGAGAAGCTCAATCAGCCCGTACCCAATCGCGCCAAACAAAAACCGCAGCGCGGGGAAAAAACGCGGCGAAACGTTCTTAAAAATTCTTGTTTTCAAATTAAAATCACCCTGTTTAGTATGTCCATTTGCCAAACGTTAATTCATTGTAAAATTTTAAAAACCACTGGACGAATGTCGAAATTTGTGGTATAGTTATATTTAAATAGGTAAAAACTCAGTATTTTTTTGGAAAATATACCCTTTTTCTCGCAAAGGAGGCGATACACTTGCGCTTCAATGTAGGCATTGACATTGGCTCTACCACCGTAAAGCTTGTGGTGATGGAGAAAAATCATATATTATTTTCGCACTATGAGCGGCATATGTCGCAGGTGCGCACGAAAACACTGGAAATCCTTGCAAAAGCAAAGGATATTTTAGGAGAAGAACCCTTTCGCGTAGCGGTATCCGGCTCGGCAGGATTAGGACTTGCCACCAGCGCCGACCTTGCCTTTGTGCAGGAGGTGTTTGCCACGGAAAAAGCCGTTCGCGCTTTTACCGATGGGGTAGATGTGGTTGTTGAGCTGGGTGGGGAGGACGCAAAAATCCTCTTTTTGACCGGCGGCGTTGAGGAACGAATGAACGGCACCTGTGCCGGCGGCACGGGTTCTTTTATTGACCAGATGGCAGTTCTTCTAAACACCACCCCCGACGAGATGGACGAGCTGGGACAAAAGGCGGAACGCATTTATCCGATTGCTTCCCGTTGCGGCGTGTTCGCAAAAACGGACATTCAGCCTCTGTTAAACCAGAACGTGAGTAAAGCAGACATCGCTGCCAGCATCTTCCATGCCGTTGTGGAGCAAACCATAACCGGTCTCGCCCGCGGCAGACAGATGCAGGGAAAAATTGCGTTTTTAGGCGGTCCGCTGCACTTTTTCAAATCCTTAAAGAAGCAGTTTCAAGAAACGCTTTCCCTCTCGAATGAGAACGCCGTGTTCCCTGAAAACGACTTGTTTTTCGTTTCGGGCGGTGCGGCAATTTATGCCGAAACAAACGGCACCGAAATCACATACGATGACCTGACAAGGAGATTAGAGCAGGCGGTAAAAGAGGGCGGCTCAAACACGTATCTTGCGCCCCTGTTTTCCTCGGAGGAGGAATATGACGCCTTTTGTGCGCGGCACCAAAAAGCCAGTGTGGAGTTTGGCGACATCGGAAGCTATTTCGGGCGCGCGTACCTCGGTATTGACTGCGGCTCGACCACGGTCAAGCTTGTACTGATTGACGAAAACAACCGTATTTTATACAGCTATTATAATTCCAACAAAGGAAATCCGCTAGATGCCGTACGCAAGCGTTTGGGCGAGATTTACGAGCTGTGCGGCGACAGAATTAAAATCTGCGGCTCTGCCGCCACCGGATACGGCGAAAACCTGATGGTGAACGCCTTTGGCATTGACATCGGTCTGGTGGAAACCATGGCGCACTTTAAAGCAACCCGCTTTTTCCGACCCGATGTGGACTTTATCATCGACATCGGCGGGCAGGACATCAAGTGTTTCCAGATTAAAAAAGGCGCAATCGACAGCATTATGCTCAACGAGGCATGCTCATCAGGCTGCGGTTCTTTCATTGAAACCTTCGCAAAATCCATGGGCTATGACGCGGAATCCTTTGCAAAACTCGGCATTTTTGCAGAGCATCCCGTAGACCTTGGCTCGCGCTGCACCGTGTTTATGAACTCCTCGGTCAAGCAGGCGCAAAAGGACGGCGCCACCATTGGCGACATTTCTGCCGGTCTTTCCTTAAGCGTTGTCAAAAACGCGCTCTATAAGGTAATCCGTGCAAGAAGCGCGGAGGATTTGGGCAAAAATATCGTGGTGCAGGGTGGCACCTTTTATAACGATGCCGTTTTGCGTTCCTTTGAACGGGAAATCGGTCACAACGTAACCCGCCCGACCATTGCAGGACTCATGGGCGCTTTCGGTGCGGCGCTTTCTGCAAAGGAAACGCTGAGTGCTTCATCCATTATCTCAAAAGAGGCACTTTTAAGCTTTACCAACACAACGAAAGAGGTTGTCTGCGGCGGTTGTACCAACAAATGCCGACTGACGGTGAACCGTTTCTCCGGCGGCGGTCAGTTTATCTCCGGCAATCGCTGCGAAACACCGCTGAAAACGAAAAAAACGCGCGACCTGCCAAATCTGTACCAGTTTAAGAGAGAGCGGTTCGACCGCACAGTTTTGGGCATTACGCCACAAAAACGCGGCAAAATCGGCATGCCATACGGGCTGAACGTTTTGGAAATGTACCCGTTCTGGACGGCGTTTTTTGAGGCACTTCAAATCGAAGTGGTATTCTCGCGCCCCTCTACCCGCAAAACCTACGAGGCGGGCAGAGACACCATTCCCTCCGACACAGTCTGCTACCCGGCAAAACTGATGCACGGCGCGCTGGCAGAACTGATTGAGGACGGGATTGACACGGTGTTTTACCCCTGTATGACCTATAACTTTGATGAGGGCAAGGGTGACAACCATTTTAACTGCCCCGTTGTAGCATACTATCCCGAGCTTCTGGCGGCAAACATGCCGCAGATTCAAAACATTCGGTTTTTATACCCGCATATCGGCGTGGATCATCCGTCAACGCTTCCGAAAAAGCTTTTTGCGCATCTTTCGGAGGTGTACCCTGATTTGACCCTGAAAGAAACAAAAAAAGCAGTGGAGAAAGCGTACCGTGCGCAGGAGGAGTATCGGAAAGAGGTGCGAGCGTTCGGCAAAAAAGCTATCACGCTAGCCGACCAAAAGCATCTTCCCGTCATTGTGCTTGCGGGACGCCCTTATCACATTGACGCCGAGATTAACCACGGCATTGACCGCTTAATTGCGTCCTTGGGCTGTGTGGTGCTCTCCGACGACAGCGTGTGCGATTTCGTAGAGCCACCTAAGGTTTCCGTTTTGAACCAGTGGACCTACCATGCGCGTCTTTATAGCGCGGCAAAATACTGCGCGCTTTCAAAACGCGCGAATCTCGTTCAGCTGGTGTCCTTTGGCTGCGGCATCGACGCGGTTACAACAGATGAGGTGCGCGCCATTTTAGACCAGGCAGATAAGCTCTATACCCAGATAAAAATTGATGAAATCAACAACTCCGGCGCAGTGAAAATCCGACTTAGGAGCCTCTTGTGCGCAGTGGAACAAAAGGAAAAGGAGGGTGCGCGGTGAGTAAGAAACAAATCCAGTGGGACTCGCATACCTTTACCAAGGAAATGCGCGAGACGCACACCATTTTAATTCCCGATATGCTGCCCGTCCATTTCTCCTTTATCGAGCAGATTCTCCGGCAGGAGGGGTATAAAACCCATATCCTCAAAAACGAGGGTCCCGCCGTGGTGGATGCGGGGCTAAAGTATGTACACAATGATATGTGCTACCCCGCCATCATTGTCATCGGACAGATGATGGATGCGCTCTTAAGCGGTCAGTTTGACCTTAGAAAAACGGCAGTTTTGATTACGCAAACGGGCGGCGGTTGCCGCGCGTCCAACTATATTCATCTTTTGAAAAAAGCACTGGACAAAGCGGGAATGGCGCAGGTTCCCGTGATTTCGCTAAACGTGTCCGGTCTTTCGCCCTGCCCCGGCTTTGAGCTGACAGTTCCGCTCCTGAAAAAAGCCATGGCGGCAATTATTTTAGGCGATTTTATCATGATGATTAAAAATCAGTGTGAGCCTTATGAAGTCCACAAGGGTGACACGCAACAGGTGATCCAAAAATGGCAGGACTTCTTTTTGGAGGCGTGGAAAACCGGAAAAGCCACGTCCTTTGGCACGATTTATCAATATTTTCCCCAAATGCTGGAGGATTTTGCATCCGTTGCGCGCACAGGCGAACCCCGTCCGCGAGTTGGTATCGTCGGCGAAATCTATGTCAAGTACGCGCCCGTTGGCAACAACCATTTAGAGGAATTTTTGGTTTCCGAGGGTGCAGAGGTGGTTGTGCCCGGACTTTTGGATTTTTGCCTGTACTGCGTGTACAACGGCATCGTGGACCATAAGCTGTACGGCGGAAAATTCATTGGCTCCATCATCGGAAAAATTGCATACCGCTACCTGACAAAACGCCAGAACAAGATGTATCAGGCGGTAAAAGAGCACGGCGTGTTCCACGCGCCCATGGGCTTTTCCGAGAAAAAGGACATCACCGAGCGTTATATCGGTCAGGGCGTTAAAATGGGCGAGGGCTGGCTTTTAACCTCTGAAATGGCAGAGCTGGTGACGGAGGGCGTGAAAAACATTGTCTGCACCCAGCCCTTTGGCTGTCTGCCGAACCATATTGTGGCAAAGGGCATGGAAAACAAGATTAAGGCAATCCACCCCGACGCAAACATTGTGGCGGTCGACTATGACCCCGGCGCGAGCCGTGTCAACCAGCAAAACCGCATCAAGCTGATGCTGGCAAACGCTAAGACAGAGCCGGCGGACGAGATGTACACAAATCTGCCGTCTCAAAACGCCCCTGTTCCCGCGGAGCATGGCACAACGGTGTCTTTCTAAACAAAATAAATGAGACCGAGCGTAGCAGGAAAGCTGTCTAAGGCGCATCTTTTTCCGCGATGGACAGGTGCATATTTTGCATAACTTTTTGCTCAATTTCGGTGTAGTTATAGTGTGAAGCTTTTGGCGGCGCATGGCTTTCGGGATTTCCCGCAGGCGATTGCGCTGCCTTTTTTGCATCATTTTCTGCCCACGCAAGCAGCACGGCATAATGGTTTTGATACTTGTACCCATGCATGGCAATTTTGCGGGACAGATTTTCAATCATGCTCCGATAATCCGAAAACCGGTTTTTGAGCTTAATAAGCTCCTCTTTTGTTAAAAAAACATTTTTGTGTTCTCCGAGAGGGAGGGGATTTTGTGCCTTTGCATCTTTTTGTTCTTCCTCTCTCTCTTTCCTAACCTGACCTATCCTATCCTGACCTCCCCTAACCTGGGTATCCCGTTGGTATACCAATGGTGTACCGCTGGTTTTGGCTAAAAAATAAACGCCGTCTTCGCCTTCTGCAAGCTGTGCTTTTTCTTCTTTGTAGATGGTCTCTTTGTACCGGTCGCTGCGGATATAGTTATTGACCTTCCAGTGAGCAATCACGCAAACGCCTGAGGGGAACAAGATGAGGTATCCGTTTTGGGCAAGCTCTGTAATTTCCTGCTCGGTGCAGCCGTGCAGGCGGGAAATAGCCTTTGGCTTTCCGATAAACCCGTCATCGTCTGCTGCCATTCCCATGAAAAAATATAAAAGCTGCGCCTTTTCACTCATTTCCATAAACTTGTCCGTATCCAAAACGTCAGCTGCATACATTCTTCTGTTTGCCATTTTTAAAGAAACTCCCTTGTTTTTTTCTTTATTCTAGCACAGATGCGTGTGAAATAGTGTGCAAAGATGGGGAGAGGGAGGGGGGGATGTTTATTTTGTGCCGCGGGTATATACCGATTCGTAAAGTTTTGGTGTTGCTGTTTATTCGTTACTTTTAAAAAGACCAAGTCGTCAACTTCAGCCGTTCAGCATCGCCGTCTTTCGGCTTGCTTCACGGGAAGTTTTGACATGGGCATTATTACCGAAATCAAAGATTTCGACAACGCTCCAAAGTAACCAAAAGTCTCTTGCGCCGGACGCAGAAACGGTGATTTATGGTTTTCTATCAAAGAAAATGCGCACGTTTTCTTATTGCTTCAGCTGATGTGCGCAATTTTTCGGCGTCGCCTGTGCCCCTAAGGGCATCAAAAGGGTATCTTTTGATGCCGGAGCGCGCATAACCTCGCTTTGTTTGATAGAAGAAGTAGTTGATAACCCTCTCAAAGTGAGAATCAGCTATAAATCATGATTTTCCGTCCAGCCCAAAGGGGCTGTAGCAAAATGCACAGACCACACAAAGCATAAATAAGCAGATATAAAGCCATTTAGCATGATATGAACGCAAAAACGAACTAAAATGAAATGTAGAAATTCGTCATGCAACGAATTTCCCAAAAATAGAATGCTTTGTGTTATGAAAAAACTTCGCCTCTCGACGTACCAATGTACGCCTTCGGGTAGCCAAAAGCAAGGTTTTATCTTGCTTTTGCTCAGTTTTTCCATTCTGCACTATTTTCCGTCCAGCCCAAAGGAGCTGTAGCAAAATGAT
>JAZNIA010000057.1:0-13368 GCA_045577195.1 Congzhengia sp. | reverse complement strand
ATTTTCCTGCGTTGCGGCGACCAAAAAAGCCGATGTGTCAGCGGTCACCTACTGAAACTGCGTTTCCCAACATACAAATCCCTCCTAGAATCTAAAATCGCGAATTCCCTTTTCGATTTTTTCCAGATGCGCCTTGCAAAGCGTTTTCACCTTTTCCTTCGGAATATTTTCAAGCTCCGCTTCAATCAGCTTTTCGCCGATAATTCTCGTTTCCTCGGAGGCATAATCCATCAGATACTCTTTTAAGGTCATGAGCGCATTGGGCTGGCAACAGTTTGCAATCTGACCGTTTTTGCAAAGTGCCATAAACCGATCACCCGTTCTGCCCTCACGGTAACATGCCGTACAGAAAGACGGAATATATCCCATTTCCATCAGCCAGCGAACCACCTCGTCTAAGGTTCTTTGGTCGCTCACGTCAAACTGCTCTGTGCCCTCGTCCTCGCGTTCCGGCTGAGAGTATCCGCCCACCGAGGTTTTCGATGCGCCACTGATTTGCGATACGCCGAGAGAAATCACCCGTTCGCGCACGGCTTTACTCTCGCGTGTAGAGATAATCATGCCCGTGTAAGGAACGCAAATGCGAATCAGTGCACAAATTTTTGCAAAGGTGTCGTCATCAATCCCGTTATCAAACTGGTCCGGGTCAATATCATCTGCCCGTTTCAAGCGAGGAACGCTGATGGTGTGCGGTCCGACGCCGTGTACGGCTTCTAAGTGCTCTGCGTGCATGAGCAGCGCCGCAAACTCGTATTTGTAAAGCTCTAACCCAAACAAAACGCCTAAGCCTACATCGTCAATGCCGCCCTCCATGGCTCTGTCCATCGCTTCGGTGTGATACGCGTAATCACTTTTCGGACCCGTTGGGTGCAGCGCTTCATAGGTTTCCTTGTGGTAGGTTTCCTGAAACAAGATGTAGGTGCCGATGCCGGCTTCCTTTAATTTTCTGTAATTCTCTACGGTGGTCGCCGCGATGTTTACATTCACTCTGCGAATCGCACCGTTTTTATGCTTGATGGAATAAATGGTTTTGATGCTTTCTAAAATATATTCAATGGGGTTCATGGTCGGGTGCTCACCCGCCTCCAGCGCCAAGCGTTTGTGCCCCATGTCCTGCAGCGCCGTTACCTCCCGCACAATTTCCTCCTGTGTCAGCTTTTTGCGGGGAATGTGCTTATTCTGCATATGATACGGACAATACACGCAGCCGTTCACGCAGTAGTTGGAAAGATAAAGCGGCGCAAACATGACGATACGGTTTCCGTAAAATTCCTGCTTGATTTGCGCTGCCAAAGCATACATTTCTTGGGTTTTTTCAGGGATTTCGCAGGCTAAAAGCACCGACGCCTCCCGATGATTTAACCCTTTTTTCTCTCTCGCCTTTTCTAAAATCGCGTCAATGAGCGCGACATTTTCTTTATTTTGCTCTGCATAGTCTAAGGTGGCAAGCACCTCTTCGTGACTGATAAATTCCTCTGCCTTTAATGATTTTGGATTATACATAAAAAAGCTCCTTTCTTTCGGGTCAGAAAAAACTTTCCCGTTAGTTATATAAATGCTTTAGCCCTCTGTTTTTACATGAGAGTACGCCGTTTTGGTACTGATGCCGTCTAAGCGCCCAATTTTGCCGGAAAGCGCTGAAATGGCGTCCTCCGGTGCATCAACTGCGATAGAAATGATATTGATATTTTTTTCGCGATAAGGAATGCCCATTCTGCCAATGATAACCTCGCTGTATTCATGCAAAATACCGTTTAACTCTTCAACTGCCGCTTCGTTTTCGACAATAATTCCAATAATTGCAACTCTTGTTTCCATAAACTGATACCTCCATTTCTCCTCATTTTATATTACCACAAGTATAACGAAAAGTAAACCGTTTTCTTGAAAAATGCATACAAAAAGCGGCCCGCGCACTTGCGCGGACCGCCAAATGTTTTCTTCGTTTTTACATAACCTGTGTTGCAATGTAAATCGCAAACAGAGCAACAGAAACCCACATAACAGGAGAAATGTCTTTTATCTTGCCTGTGAGAAGCTTTAATACAACCCAGGATACGATTGCAAACATAATACCGGTTGCAATGGAGTATGCAAAGGGCATCATAACGATTGCCAAGAATCCGCCGATTGCGTCTGCAATGTCGCCGTCAAATTCCATATTCTTCACAGCGCTCAGCATGAGAAGACCTACGAAAATCATCGCCGGTGTTGTTGCAAAAGACGGAATTGCAAGGAAGATCGGTGCAAAGATAATGGAGATTAAGAACAGCACTGCTGTTGTAACAGCGGTAAGACCTGTTCTGCCGCCTGCTGCAACACCTGCAGAGGACTCAACATAACTTGTAACGGTAGATGTTCCAAGGCATGCACCAACTACTGTGCCGACTGCGTCTGCCATTAACGCGCCGCTTGCTTTGGGCAGGCTGCCGTCCTCATTTAAGAGGTTCCCTTTCTGTGCCACACCGATTAAGGTACCAACGGTATCAAAAATGTCGGTGTAGAGGAAGGTGAATACCACAATCGTAAAGGGCAGGATATTTTCTTTGATGAATCCAAAATCAAACTGGAAGAGCGCAGGCGCTGCAAAGTTTGATTTGATGCTGTCCCAGGTAAAGGACGGAATCACAGAAAATACGCCTGCTGCCGGGTCAACCTGATACCAGCCAATAAGTTCTGCTACGATACCCAAAACCCATGTTGCCAAAATACCGATTAAGATGTCGCCTTTTACTTTGAACTGATGAAGCACGCCAATGATGATCAAACCTACGATGGAGAGAACCACGGGCGCAGAGCCGATGTCTCCCAGCGCTACCGTTGTTGCAGTGTCCGCAACAACAATTTTTGCGTTGATCATTGCAATGATGGTGATAAATAAACCAATACCTGCAGTAATACCGAATTTTAAGTTTTTCGGAATCTTGTTTACCAGCGCTTCTCTGAACTTAAAGAGAGAAAGAATCATGAAAATAATACCCTCAATTAAGATTGCAGTTAATGCAACCTGGTAAGAGTATCCCATAGAGCCACAAACTGTAAATGCAAAAAATGCATTCAGTCCCATACCGGAAGCCAATGCCACGGGGTAGTTTGCAAAAAATGCCATACAAAGTGTTGCGATTGCAGCAGAAACTGCCGTTGCGGTAAAGATTGCCGCAGGTGTTGCACCGGGGATTTTGCTCAAATAGTCGGGGTTTACTGCTAAGATGTACGCCATTGCCAGAAACGTTGTAATACCGGCAATGATTTCGGTCTTAACATTGGTGCCATGCTCTTTGAGTTTAAAAAGCTTTTCCATTGTTTCATCTCCTAATTGTAAAATTTTTTATAACACAAAAATTATATCATGTTTTTCGACAAAACGCAATGAACCAAAAAGGAAATTTTTCACAAATTATTTTGTGCAACATCAACAATTCAATGCAACAACTTCTGTCACCGTGAGCACCCTTTTCTTTACCCGAAACCGTATATCAAAGTCTGCATAGCGCATGCTATAGATTCGTGTTTCATCATTTTGGTATGCGGGGCGCGGGTCCTCCGCTAAACACTCAATTGCGGCTTTTTGCTTGTCTGCCGGAAGTTTAAAAAGAAGCTCTTTTGGAAATACAACCTCAAGGCAAACGTCTTGCACCTCATCGCTATACCCGCCTACCGCCTCCGGTCGGCAGTCCGCATGGGGCACATAGGGTTTGATGTCATAAATAGGTGTATTATTTAACAGGTCAATTCCAGACACAATGAGCACGTCGCCCTCGGTTTCCGTTTTGGAAATAGATTCCAGCTTCACGCAGGAAAGACCAATCGGGTTGGGGCGAAAGGGGGAACGGCTGGCAAACACACCAACCCGCATGTTTCCGCCCAGCCGCGGCGGGCGCACCGTAGGCGACCACTGGGTTCTGTGAGACAGCGAAAAGTCAAACAATAGCCAAATATGCGAAAACCCGGAAAGTTCTCTGAGCGCATCGGGATTGCGGTATTCCGGCAAAAAAACGATTTTTCCCATCAGCGATTTTGCCCTGCCGCTCTGGCGGGGAATGCCAAATTTATCCTCAAAATCCGTTTTGATATATGCAATTGGTTTTATGGTCAGTTCATCACCCATCGTAAAGCCTCTCTTTTGTCTTTCGGTATGCAAGCACAAAAGGGGCAGCGGCAAAAGCCACCACCCCTTTTTTTATCTTACTTCGTCTAATGATTTTGCTTCCTGATGATAAATCGGTTTCCATTTTACGTTGCGCGAGAACAGCGCAACAATGGTAATCGGAATATAGGACAGCATAAAAAACGGGAACGTAAACGTGTAGAAAATTTTCTTTGCAACAGGGGCATAAATTTTGCTCCATTCGCTGATTGTCGTAACCGCGCCGATACCCAAAAGCATAAAGTACGAGTTTACAGCCGTGGTGAGCAGAGAACGGATGACAATATCCAGCTGACCCTGCTGGAAAATTAAGCCCAGCAGAAGAAATGCTACATAAACACCAAATCCTAAAATGGTTAAAATCAAAGGAATCATGGTTGCAACGGCTAAGTCAAAGCAGGCAAAGCCCTTGCCGGTAAAAATTCCTTTTACCATTTTAAAGAAATATTTTCTTGTTACCTGCATAGAACCCTTCGTCCAGCGCATACGCTGACGCCAAGACTGGCTGAATTTTACGGGCTGCTCGTCATAGAGCACGGCATGGTCGCAGTACGCGATGCATTCGCCCTCTAAAACGTGGTGCAGGGTAAACTCAATGTCCTCCGTCAGCAGGAAGAATTTCCAGCCACCAACCTTTTCCAGCACTTCTCTGTGCACCAAAAAGCCTGTTCCGGAGATGGCACAACTAGTATTTAAAAGTGTTCTCGGATGGTTTAAAAAACGGGACTCTCTCAAATACCAAAGAGAACATCCTGCAGACACCCAGCTTGACCAATAATTTTTCGTGTTTCGGTAGCTGGTGAGAATCCGATGCCCGTTGGAGAACATTCTGTTCATTTCTTCAATATAATGCTCATCTAACAGATTGTCTGCGTCAAATACAAAATAGCCTTGGTATTCGTTATCAGGATACTCCTCACGAATCCGCGCCAATGCATAGTCTAAGGCATACCCTTTGCCGACAAGCTCTTTGTTGTTTCTCGTAAACACCTCAAATGCGCCGGCTTTTAGCGCTGCTTCGCCGGTTGCATCCGTACAGTTGTCTGCAATGACAAAAATATCAATGAGCTCAGAAGGATACGTCTGTCCCTTGATGCTGGCAATCAGATGGGGAATTACTTTTTCTTCATTTCGCGCCGGAATCAGGACCGCGTATTTATACTGCTTCTTCGTTTTCAGTTTTCGTCCGCCCTTGACAAAGGGGATGAATATATAGAAAAACTGGTAGCCGATACAAAGAATAAAGATTACTGCAAAAATAGAGTTAATATAAGGAACAATCCCTAAATTTAAATTCATAATGCTCACAATCTCCTGTTCAACATTTGTACATTACCTATCATCATTATCATACTACATCAAACCGCATTTGTCAATGAATTTCCGTAAAGATATTTTTGTATGTATCCACCTTGTGCAAAAATAAAAAGAGCTGTAGCAAAATGAAATCATTTTGCTACAGCTCCTTTAATTGCTTATATGATTTTTTATTGTGCGTTATATTCTTTTTCGGTGGGTACCGCCTTGAATACGCCGATAACAGAGGACAAATCACTGGTGTTAACCACAGCGTTGCCATCAATATCTACAAGTGCACTATACTTTGTCTGATCTTCGGGTGTTGCTTTGAATGCGCCAATAATAGAAGACAAGTCACTGGTGTTGATCACAGAGTTGCCATCTAAGTCGCCGGCAACAGGCTTAACTGCGCCAATGCTGCCTGCTGCTGCTACTGTAACGTTCTTTAAGGTGTGCTTTAAGTAACCGTCACGTGTGAATTCTAAATTGTATGCTACACCAGGTTCTAAATCCAGTGTGTATGCGCCTCCGACTGTTGTAGCAGAGTCAATCAGCGTTGCTGTCTGATCCGCTGTGTATGCCTTAACGGTCGCTTCTGCCAGATTATTTTCCATGGTTACTGTACCGCTAACAACAACTGTCGTAGTTTTCGGAGCTTCGATCAAACCGGCATCTAAGGGCGTAGGGATACTTTCGCCGCCAACCAGTACTTTATAGTCAACGGTTGTGGGCAAATTCTTCGGGATATAGTCTGTGAAAGAATATGCGCCATTTTCATCTGCTGTGGTCTGGTCGATATACTGAATGCTGTCGAGGTCGATGCCAGCAGCATCGGATTCATAAGCCACAATTGTCATCATGTCGCCTGCATAAGCTTTGTCCGATCCTGCCGTCGTCCATTTATCCGCTCCATTTGCTTTTGTTGTGGTTGGAGCTGCAGCAAAAGCAGGAACTGCCAGAGCAGCAGAAAGTGCGGTTGCTAAAAGAATACTCATCATTTTTTTCATGTTCAGTTTTCCCCTTTCATTTCATACATAATTAGTAGTTATATCTTCTTAATTTAAAAACACGTTAATTTTTTTCGTGATCATACGCGTTGTCGCGAAGGTAATGGAACATAGCGAGCGTATCCATCACAATTTGCTGCGAAACAGGATCTTCTCTGTTCCACGGAAAATCAATCGGCGTAATGATTACCATGCGTGCACCCGCTTCCCAGTGAACAGCCTTGTTGAGTGCCTCAGAAACAAAGCGAATCGGAACAAACGTTCTGTCCTCGCGGATTTCAGGAGCCGCGTCCATCACAGCGGTTTCGCCACCAGCGGTGTACTGCGTATTTCCGACCTGCATGGTAATTGTAACATCGTCTAGCGTGATTGACACGGTTCTTGTCGGCGCATCCCATGTAACGTTTGCGCCCATTGCTTCGCTGATAAAGCGAATGGGAACCATCGTTCTGTCACTCTCTATATATGGTACCACATTTTGATTCTCTTTGTCAACCCATTTTAATCCACCGTTTACAGAAACTGCATAATTGCCAATCTGCAACATAACCGTATTCTTTAAGCGCGCTGCGCGGAGCTCTTCTTTTGTAGGCTCTGCGGGGGTGGGATCTGGGTCATACTTGCCGCGGTCTACATCAAAATCGTAATCCGTGTTCTGGTCGGTACCACCTTCGGGATAAACAAACCGGAACGAAAAAGGAAATTCACCGTCTCCGTTTGAAAGGATTGCAGCTTTATCATAATTTGCGTAAGGATAATCTGCCAATGCAAAACCGTAATCTCCCTCGCGAATTTCTTTAAAACGGAACTCGTATGCAACAAAGCCTGCTTCATCGACAACCAGATCGGCTCCTTCCGACTGCGTCATGATGGCAGCTATCTCAATCAAACCCTGCTCTGCATCCAATTTGGAAGACAGATATGTAAAGCGCAAGGTTTTTTCGCCGCTGACAAACTCGTTTGCAACAGCCATATCGGAAAATGAATCTGTTAATTCGCCGTCAGCATTCACGGGAGCGATGACGTCTTTGTTGTACAAAATACCGAACTCCATCCCGAGAAACGTCAATCTATGCAAAGAAAGCTTTGCGGTAAACACGCCGTTTTCATCTGCTTCGCCAACGGTAAACAACACCTTTGCCTCTGCCTCTGCAGAAATTAAGTCCACGGTCTCTTCTGCACCGACTGCAAAACATAACGTGGTCAACAATAACGCTACCGAAAGACAAACAGATAAGATTCTTTTTATCATCTATTATGTACCTCCCCAAAACAAAAAGTCCGGTTAAAATCCATTCTAGAACTTATACCTACATATATTCTAGCACAACTTTTACAAAAAATCTACTGTTTTATAAAATTTTTCGTAACTTTTCATAAAAAAATTAATTCAAATAAAATTGCGAGGCAAAAATCTATAAAGCCGTGAAATTTTTTTGTTTTTCTATGGACAAAATACCAAAAAATATATTATAATAAAAATATTAGTGGCGTATGCCGCAAAGCAGAGTAGGATCAGACGCGTTAAGTGGCGGACGGACGGGAAGTTGCCGTTTGCACGAAAAGCAAGGAATTGTTTGCGATGTTTGTTCCGCATTCCGCTGCTGCAAACTCAAAATCGGGCGTCAGCCTCTTTTTGCTCGCAGCAAAACATAGATAGGGAGGTTGACACATGAAACGAAATTTTTCTGTACAACAATTGACTGTTTCTGCAGTCTTAATTGCGCTCAACATTGTGATGACGCGCTTTTTGTCTATTCACGCTGACCCTGTGCGCATTGAATTTGGATTTATACCAATTGCCTTTGGCTCGATGCTGTACGGTCCTTTTGGCGGCGCGGTTATCTCCGTAGTGGCGGACGTCATCGGCGCGCTTTTGGACGGCCGCGGTTACTGGCCGGGCTTCGGGCTTTCTGCCGCACTTTATGGTGTGACCTACGCCTTGTTTTTGTACAAGCGCAAAAAAAACTGGCAGAATATATCGCTGTGCGCCATGGTGCAGGCTGTATTTATCGACACAGCGCTCGGCGCGTTCTGGTTTCATTACTACGCCGGCTGGGACTTTTGGGTTGCCGCGGCGGTACGAGGCGTGGACGCTCTACTGATGATTCCGGTTAAAATTCTTTTAATTTCTTATCTCTGGCGCTATATTGGCAAAAGAATAGAAAAGGTGAAATTATGATTTATTTAGACAACGCCGCAACCACCCGTCCCTTTGACGAGGTGATAGACGAAATGCGCGCGGTAGAAACGAAATACTATGCAAACCCTGCCTCGATGCATCGCGCGGGCTATGATGCAGAACAAAAGGTGACCGCGGCGCACGAAGCAGCACTTTCTTCCATTGGCGCAAAAGAGGGAAGCTTTGTGTTTACCTCCGGCGGAACAGAGAGCAATAATCTGGCGTTTTTCGGAACCGTCTCCGGAATGCTTAGGCGCAGTCCCCATATTGTGACAACAAAAATCGAACATCCGTCCGTTTTAGAGCCGCTGAAATTTTTGGAAAGCTGCGGTGTGCGCGTAACCTATGTCGGAGTAAACGAACAGGGTTTCGTAAACCCGGACGAGATTGCAGACGCCGTTTGTAAAGACACAAAGCTTGTTTCCGTCATGTGTGTCAACAACGAAACCGGCGCGATACAGCCGATTTTGGAAATCGGCAAAAAAATCAAAGAAAAAAACAGTAGTGTTTTGTTTCATAGTGACTGCGTGCAGGCGTTTGGCAATACGGAGATTGACATAAAGAAAACGGGACTTGATATGCTTTCTTTGAGCGCACATAAAATAAATGGTCCAAAGGGCGTCGGCGGACTGTATGTATCAAACCGCGTCCGCTTATCGCCTGCCATTATGGGCGGTCATCAGCAAAATGACAAGCGTTCGGGAACGCTGAACACGCCCGGCATCTGCGGTTTTGGAAAAGCGCTGGAATTAACCCGTGCGCAAATGAAAGAAAAACAGAGTACGCTTAAAACTTTAAAAGAAAAAGTTTGCCGCACCTTTTTGCAGGACGATTTGATTTTTGTAAACAACGCAGGGGACGACTACTCGCCACATATTATCAGCATCAGTGTAAAAAACGTACGGGCAGAGGTATTGCTGCACGCACTGGAGGAATATGGAGTCTGCATTTCAGCAGGGTCTGCCTGCAGCAGTCACAAGCCCGCACCCTCCCACGTACTGACAGCAATGGGATTTGACAAAACCAAAATTGAGGGAACCATTCGTGTCAGCATGGGGAGCTTTACCACAGAATCTGAAATCGACCGATTCTGCGAAGCGCTAAGGACAACGGCAGCCGCACTTTCGCGGTTTACCAGAAAATAAAATTGGAGGAACTATGAGAATATTAGCCATCGGAGACGTGGTAGGCACCGGCGGAACAGAAGCCGTTTGCGAAAAGCTTGCCGCGATTTCAGAAAAATACCGGACGGATTTTTGCGTGGTGAATGCGGAAAACGCCTGCAGTGCCAACGGCATCTCCAGAAGAAAAGCGGAAATGCTTTTATCGGCAGGGGCAGATGTGTTAACACTTGGAAACCACGCCTTTCGTCAGAAGGACGCAACCTCCTTGCTTCTCCACCACAAAAATATCATTCGCCCGATTAACTACCCACCGGAAACGGTGGGCAAAGGTAGCTGCGTGATTGAGAAAAACGGCGTGCGAATCGGCGTGTTAAACGCATTGGGCAGAATTTATCTCGACCCGATAGACTGTCCGTTTCGCGCACTCAAAAAAGAGATTTCCGCTATGAAAGCAGATATTAAAATTGTGGACTTTCACGCAGAGGCAACCAGCGAAAAGCGGTCTATGGGCTTTTATTTAGACGGAACCGCAAGCGTTGTGTTCGGCACGCACACCCACGTGCAGACAGCGGATTTGCAGGTACTGCCCGGCGGAACGGGTTATATCACCGATCTTGGCATGAGCGGTCCGCACCACTCCTGCCTCGGTGTGGACAAGTCCATTGTAATCGACCGCATGGTGCACTGTATTCCGAAACGGTTTGAGTTTTCCGACTCCCCAGCGCGGATTGACGGTGCAGTGTTTGATGTGGATGAATCCACAGGAAAATGCACAGGTGGGGAACGGTTTTCGATTCTCCCGGGAGAGCGCATATGAAAAAGCAGAAGCTGAGAAAGCAAAGTCTTGCGCTCCGCGCACGGCTTACAGACCGCCCCGCGCGGGACATGGCGATAAAAGGCACCTTTCTGGCACAACCCTTTTATCGGGATGCAAAGGTTATCATGACCTACCTTTCCTACCTGAGCGAACCGGATACGCACGCCCTTGTTTCGGATATGCTGGCAGCGGGGAAAACAGTTTGCGCACCCGTTTGCGGAGAAAAAGGCGAGATGGAGGCATACGCATTCTCAAGCTTTTCGCAGCTTGCCCCATCAAAAATGGGAATTTTAGAACCCAAAACAGACAAACAGATTTTTCCTGGGGAAATAGACGTTATCATCGTTCCCGGCTGCGCGTTTTGCGACGGAGGCTACCGTTTAGGCTACGGCGGTGGTTACTATGACCGCTACCTGCCCCGCACAAACGCCGTCACATGCGGATTTCTTTATGAGCCGCTCAAAATAAACTTCACGCCGGACAAGACGGACATTCCTTTAGATTATATCATTACGGAACAACGGATTTATCAGAATATATAAGGAAGGAACACAAAAGATGGATTTATTTTGTGAGTATCTGGTTAAGAAAAAAAGCATTTTGGACAGTTTCAAACGGTTGGCACTGAATATCGCTTGTGTCATCGTTTGCTTTGTCATCTTTTATCTTGGCTTTTTTAAGATACACAATTTGATTGTTGCCGTACCGATTTTAATTGCTGCCGCTATTTACGGCACTGTAATTTACGGACGGAACTTCTCTTTGGAATATGAATACATATTTGTAAACGGCGTACTGGATATTGACGTTATAAAGGGTCGTGCCCGCCGGAAAAACCTCGTCAGCATTCCCTGCCGGAAAATTGAGTATATGGGGCGCATGCCAAAGGGCTACACCTCAACCAATCGCGTGGTGAACACGATATACGACGAAAAGCGTCCCGGAAAATATGTGCTCACCTTTTCTGACCGCGGCGTA
This sequence comes from Congzhengia sp., assembly GCA_045577195.1. Lineage (GTDB taxonomy): Bacteria > Bacillota > Clostridia > UBA1381 > UBA9506 > Congzhengia. Next base: position 1,814 of record JAZNIA010000057.1, on the reverse strand, counting down.
AAAACAGACGTTTTGTTTCAGCCGCCGGAAAAGCTTTTGCAGAACATGAAAAAATACAACCCCAAAAATATTGAACTTTAACAGGGGGATTTCCTATGCAAACCAGCAAAGCTGTCATTTCTTATTTGATTAAAAACGACATCACCGTTTCCACAGCAGAATCCTGCACGGCAGGCATGATTGCCGCAGCCATCGGAGATTACCCCGGCGTATCCAAAATTTTTTCTGAAGGGTATGTGACATACAGCAACGAGGCAAAAGAAAAAAATCTTGGCGTGCCCCATGAAATTTTAGCGGCGCACGGTGCAGTCAGCGAGCAAACCGCGCGGGCAATGGCAGAAGGCGTTTGCAAAAAAACGGGAGCTGACATTGGAATTTCCGCAACGGGCATCGCAGGCCCCGACGGCGGAACCAAAGAAAAACCCGTTGGACTTGTCTATATCGGCATATGCGCCTTTGGCAAAACAACGGTACATAAATGCCTGTTTTCCGGAACCCGGAAAGAAGTCCGCACACAAACGGTTGAAACCGCTTTTTACGAACTGGCAAAAAGACTAAAAATTTTGGTTGACAAATAAAAATTTTTACGATATAATGATACCGAACAAATGTTCTATGAGGAGGAATTCATTTTGGCAGAAAGAAAAAACAGTATGGAACAAACCGTGTCAAAGGACAAAAAAGAAGCCATCGAAATGGCGCTTATGCAAATTGAAAAAAGTTACGGAAAAGGCTCCGTTATGAAGTTGGGTGATAAGCAGCACTTAAACGTAGAATCCCTGCCAACGGGTGCGCTGAGCTTAGATATTGCCCTTGGCATCGGCGGTCTTCCCAAGGGAAGAATCATTGAAATTTACGGACCTGAATCCTCCGGTAAAACAACTGTTGCGCTCCACGTAATTGCCGAGGCGCAAAAGCGTGGCGGCGAGGTTGCCTTTGTCGACGCAGAACACGCACTAGACCCCGTATATGCCAAAAATCTTGGCGTACGGATTGAGGATTTGATTGTATCTCAGCCCGACACGGGTGAACAAGCGCTAGAAATTACGGAAATGCTGGTAAGAAGTAACGCCATCGACGTTGTGGTAATCGACTCCGTTGCAGCCCTCGTCCCCAAATCAGAAATTGAAGGCGAAATGGGTGACTCCCACGTTGGTCTTCATGCAAGACTGATGAGCCAGGCACTCCGTAAGCTCGCAGGCGTCATTAACCGTACTAACACCATTGTCATTTTCATTAACCAGCTGCGCGAAAAGGTGGGCGTAATTTACGGAAACCCCGAAGTGACCACCGGAGGCCGTGCACTGAAATTCTATGCCAGCGTTCGTATGGAAATCAGAAAGGCAGAGCTGATTAAGCAGGGTACTGACGTAATCGGCGCAAGAACCAAAGCAAAAATTGTGAAAAACAAGGTTGCACCTCCCTTTAAAGAGGCGGAATTTGATATTATGTACGGCGAGGGTATCTCAAAGGTGGGTTGCATTTTGGATATTGGTGTTGCCTGCGGCGTAATTGCAAAAAGCGGTACATGGTACAACTATAACGAAGAACGCATCGGCCAAGGCAGAGAAAATGCGAAAACTTTCCTGCTTGAAAATCCACAAATGAAAGAAAAGGTGGAAGCAGAAATCAGAGAAATTTTGTTTGATAACGATGAAAAAGACCCCGAAGCCGAGGAATAATCATCGAAAACATATTGTAGAACTGATTGATATAAAGGGGCTGTAGCAAAATGCACAGACCACACAAAGCATAAATAAGCAGATATAAAGCCATTTAGCATGATATGAACGCAAAAATGAACTAAAATGAAA
>JAZNIA010000056.1:0-3306 GCA_045577195.1 Congzhengia sp. | reverse complement strand
TGCATATACAGACTTTATCTTTTATTTCAGCTCGCGCTCATATCGTTCCAGGAGTAGCTTGATGCGCCTGATTTCCTCGTCGCTGAGCTGCGGTGCTGAATGTGGAACTCCGCTTTCGGCTAAAACAGAATAGCCTTGTTCATTTGACAATTCATTTATCATTTCATCAATGGCATGGTCATTTGCAAGACCTGCGGCATATCGCAGAATGAGGGCTTTGTGTTCTGTGTCTACCTTGCGAAAACTGCTTAATAGCGCACGCTCCATTTTAACAAATGCTGTAGTCTCCTCCGAAACGGCGTTGTTTCCGGTCAAAAGAAAATCTGATGTTACATGAAACAATGCAGAGAGTGCGCGGATGTGTTCAATATTTGGCTTGCTGTCCTCGTTAACCCAGTTGGTAATTGTGCTGGGGGAAACGTTTAGCTGTTTTGAAAGTTTAAATTTTGTGGTCCCGTGATTTTTCATGAGGATTTCCAGTCTTTTTGCAAAACTCACGACAACAAACCTCCAATCTCCTGGAAATATTTTTATAAAATTTGAAATAATGCTTGACTTTTCCAATTGTATGAAATATAATATATACGGGTTGGTGTATAGTTTGGAAAATAAAGATTCGTATTTTTAAATATACCACAAAAGAAAAAAATTGTCAATAACAGTAAATCATGAAAATATTGGGGGGAATGTGCCGTGACAGATTATGACTTTGGGGTACTTTGCAAAAATATAAAACACTTACGTGCACAATATGATTATTCCGAAGAAAAAATGGCGAATATTTGCGGTGTGGAGCTTTTTGAGTTGCGCCAACTGGAACAGGGGATTTGTCCCTTGTACATTACGGTGGAGCTTACAGTACGTTTATATCGCTATTTTGATATTTCCCCCGAAAGATTGTTTATGCCGTCTATGAAGCGAAGCAGATATTATTATTCCTAAAAATTGTGACAAAAGGTACGTTGTCACAATTTTTTTGTTGACTTTTTGTGTGTCAAATTTGGCGTGGTTGCCGAGTAAAAACTAAGTAAAAAAAGAAACGGCAATTTTTGATTTGCCGTTTCTTTTTTTGTGGCACCCCCAATAGGAATCGAACCTATAATTGCCCCTTAGGAGGGGGCTGTTATATCCATTTAACTATGGGGGCGTACGCTCATTATATCATAGAACAAAATATTTGTAAAGAAATGTAATGAAAAATAAAATTTTGTTTTACAAATGGCAAAAAGTGTAGTATAATAAAAACATATATATGCACTTGAGGAGGAACATTATGTCACAGGAACAGAATCCCGTACAGGAATTAAGCGAAATTTTGCAAATCAGAAGAGATAAGCTTTCCGATTTGGTTGCGGAAGGAAAAAATCCCTTTGAGCATGTGAAATATGATAGAACACATTACACGGCAGACATCGAAGCAAATTACGAGGCGCTGGAAGAACAGCCCGTCTGTGTAGCAGGCAGACTCATGTCCAAACGCGGCATGGGCAAAGTTATGTTTTGCGATTTGCAGGACCTAAAAGGCAGAATTCAGCTTTTTGTGAAGCTGGACGCGTTGGGCGAAGAGGAATATGCTGCATTTAAGAAACTGGACATCGGCGATATTGTCGGTGCAAAGGGTGAGGTGTTTAAAACCAAAACAGAACAGATTTCTGTTCGCGTTTCGGAATATACGTTGCTTTCCAAATCCCTGCAGCCGCTGCCCGAGAAGTTTCACGGCATGACCAATACCGACCTTCGTTACAGACAGCGCTATGTGGATTTGATTATGAACGCAGACGTAAAAGATACGTTTATTAAGCGCTCAAAAATCATCTCTGCAATCCGTAACTACTTAAATGCGCAGGACTTTTTAGAGGTTGAAACACCGATGCTGGTTTCAAACGCAGGCGGTGCAGCCGCACGCCCCTTTGAAACCCATTTTAACGCATTGGACGAGGACCTAAAGCTTCGTATCTCTTTAGAGCTTTATTTAAAACGCCTGATTGTCGGCGGCTTAGAACGTGTTTATGAAATCGGCAGAGTGTTCCGTAACGAGGGCTTGGACACCCGCCATAACCCCGAATTTACCTTGATGGAGCTTTATCAGGCGTACACAGATTACCACGGCATGATGGACCTGACCGAGAACTTGTATCGCCATGTGGCGCAGGAAGTTCTGGGTACTACCAAGATTGTTTACAACGGCATCGAAATGGATTTGGGCAAGCCCTTTGAGCGTATCACAATGCTCGACGCCGTGAAAAAATATGCGGGCGTCGACTTTAATGAAATTGCGACACTGGAAGAAGCGCGCGCAGTGGCAAAAGAGCATCATATTGAATACGAGGAGCGCCATAAAAAGGGCGATATTCTGAATCTGTTCTTTGAAGAATATGTGGAAGAGCATCTCTTGCAGCCCACTTTTGTAATGGATCACCCCGTTGAGATTTCTCCTCTGACAAAGAGAAAACCCGAAAATCCCGACTATGTAGAACGCTTTGAATTTTTCATGAACGGTTGGGAAATGGCAAACGCATACTCTGAGCTGAATGACCCCATCGACCAGAGAGAGCGCTTCCGTGCGCAGGAAGAACAGCTCGCGCAGGGTGACGAGGAAGCCAATACCACGGATGAGGACTTTATGAATGCATTAGAAATCGGTATGCCCCCCACGGGCGGCATCGGTTTCGGTATCGACCGTATGTGTATGCTGCTGACAGACTCCGCAGCCATCCGCGATGTGCTTTTGTTTCCAACAATGAAGCCGCTTGACAAGTAATAATCGAAAAAGTGCAGTAAAATAGCGGGTTTGACGAATTGACAAAATGAAAATATACGCCAATTTACGCCAAACTTACGCCATAATATGCAAAAGGTTATGCACTAAATAGGAACCTTAACTATTAAACTCCTTGCAAATGTAATGTTGCAAGGAGTTTTTGTGCAAAAAGGAGTTTATTGCGTTTCAATGACAATTATGGTATAATCTATGTAATACAAATGCGAGGTGAAATTATGTTTAATACAGATAAACCCATTGAGAGAATTGAAGAAGATTTATTGAACCGATCTACTTTCTCGAAAGAACTTGCCAATGCTATTTTAGCGTATACTGATACTGAAAATTTTGCAATTAGTTTGTGTGGCGAATGGGGTTGCGGAAAAACTTCAATACTTCATATGGTTGTGCAGGAAATAAATAAAAAATCTCAAGATATGCCTGAAGATGAGAAACCAATTATCATAAACTTTAACCCTTGGAATTACTCTGATAAAAACCAACTTATATCACAATTTTTTAAAGAAATATGTCAAACGCTTAAT
>JAZNIA010000055.1:0-1767 GCA_045577195.1 Congzhengia sp. | reverse complement strand
CCTACAGGAACAGCAGCCTTTAATGCAGCCGCATCAAACTGAGGATGTAAAAGAGTATCCAAGTTTCTCGGATCAATCATTGCAACCGCTTTTTCCTCTGTAATCATGCCTTCATCTACTAAGTCACATGCAATCTGTAATGCAGCCTGTGCTGTTCTCTTACCATTACGTGTCTGAAGCATATAAAGCTTCTTGTCTTCAATGGTAAACTCCATATCCTGCATATCTCTGTAGTGGTCTTCTAAAATTGCGCAAACTTTATTGAATTCCTCGAATGCTTCGGGGAACTTTTCAGCCATCTGAGCAATCGGCATAGGAGTACGAACGCCGGCAACAACGTCTTCACCCTGTGCGTTTACTAAGAATTCACCCATGAGGCCGCGTTCACCTGTAGCGGGGTCACGTGTGAACGCAACACCGGTACCGCAATCGTCACCCATGTTACCAAATGCCATCATCTGTACGTTAACAGCGGTACCCCAGGAATACGGAATATCGTTGTCACGACGGTAAACGTTTGCTCTGGGGTTGTCCCAAGAACGGAATACAGCTTCAACTGCACCCATGAGCTGTTCTTTCGGATCATCAGGGAAATCTTTACCGATCTTGTTTTTATATTCTTCTTTGAACTGACCTGCTAAAACCTTTAGATCTTCAGCAGTTAAGTCAACGTCCTGTGTTACGCCTTTTTCTTCTTTCATCTTGTCGATGAGTTCTTCAAAGTATTTCTTGCCGACTTCCATAACAACGTCGGAATACATCTGGATAAATCTTCTGTAGCAGTCCCAAGCCCATCTTGCGTTGCCTGTTTTTGCTGCAACAGTTTCAACAACGGTTTCGTTAAGGCCGAGGTTTAAGATTGTGTCCATCATGCCGGGCATGGATGCTCTTGCACCGGAACGAACGGAAACGAGAAGCGGGTTTTCGGTATCACCGAATTTTTTACCGCAAACTTCTTCCATTTTTACGATGTTTTCCATAATTTCAGCCTGAATTTCATCGCTGATTTTACGACCATCATCATAATACTTTGTACATGCCTCTGTAGACACAGTGAAACCCTGAGGTACAGGAAGACCAATTTTGGTCATTTCTGCCAGGTTTGCACCTTTACCGCCGAGAAGTTCGCGCATGGAAGCGTCGCCTTCACTGAACTGATAAACATACTTCATTCAAAAAACCTCCTATTTTTCAATCGGCTCAGCCGACAATTTAACATACTTTGCGGGCAAAATTTACCACACCATTTAATATTATATCATAGTTTTTCAAAAAATCAAATCATTTTTTATATTTTTTATATATTTATGAAAGAATACAACAGATTTGTACACCTTATAGCTCTGATTTGTCTATCTTTTCCTGTCGTTGCAAAAAGCAAACAGATAAATAAAGACAAACAGTCTTAAAGATTTTACCTTTCTCATAGGATATACAAACATTAAATTACAATGATGGAGGAATCTGTATGGCGGAATATAATATCTATCGGGATATTGCCGAGCGCACGGGAGGAGATGTTTACCTGGGCGTTGTAGGACCTGTGAGAACAGGAAAATCTACTTTCATTAAAAAGTTTATGGACCTTTTTGTTCTCCCCAACATGGAGGACGCAAACGCAAAAGAGCGGACGCAGGACGAATTACCCCAGAGTGCGGGCGGCAAAACAATTATGACGACTGAGCCAAAGTTTATCCCAAACGAAGCGGTGGAAATTGCCTTTGAAAACAATGCCAAAATGAAAGTGCGCATGATTGACTGCGTGGG
>JAZNIA010000054.1:0-18897 GCA_045577195.1 Congzhengia sp. | reverse complement strand
TGACATTCCTTGTGTATGAAATAGCGTATAGCTATATCCGTGTCCTCTTTACCTAGATTGGACTCATAGATAAGTCGTTCCCAAGCTGACCGGCTCAACTCTGCTAATTCGGGCGCTATGCGCACTTTAGCTTGAGTCATTTAGGAAGACCTCACTTGTTTTATTTTGTTGCCTTGTAGACGATATTTATAACATCTGCAATGGTGGCGTTTGCTTTGGTGTCGGTGTCGGCAGTGATAATGCCCTTATCAATCGCCCATTCTTCCACCGGATCTGTCTCTACTTTCACCGCGAGGTTATTGAGCCCTGCGTTGCGAATGATTGCGGGATAATCCTTGTACGCTGCGTCCATGTCAACGTTACCGGAGATGCCGTTAACCTTGCCCTTGCTGCTGTACTGCCAAATGCCGCAGCCATCGGGGGGACTGTTGAGGTCGGGGACGTTAGGCCACTGTGCCAGCCAGAGGTCATATCTAAGAGTGGTATTATCGAAATATCTACTCAGATAATCCTTGTTGGTGTAGTTCATGGCGTAGTAGCCTGCAGCTTCTATAGTCTGGCAGAAGGCGTGAACCAGGCTTGTTGCCAGTTTCTTGGTGATGGTTACGCCGTTGTTCTTGGCAACGGCTACGCTGTCATACTCGAAATCAAAGCAGACGGGCAGTTCAACACGATAAGGCTTGATAGCCTCAAGGCAGTACTGTGCTTCCTTCTTCGCCATATCCGCATTCAATGCGTAGCTAAACCAGTAAACACCGCAAGGGATGCCGAGGCGATTGCACTCGGTAATGTTGCGGACAAACTGCTTGTCGATGTTGTTCTGTCCATAGCCAGCGCGGATTATAACGCCATCAACTTCGTTTTTGACCTTTTCGAAATTGATTGTGCCCTGATGGTGCGAAATGTCGATGTACTTTTTAGCCACTTTCGACTCCTCCTTTATCGATTCTTTGGGTTTCTCTTTCTCTTCCGCCCATACGCAGATGAAGTTGTGTACCTTGCGTGCGCTCGTCAGAGTGCCATTGGGGAAGATGCATTGTGTACTTCCACCGCCGTCAAGCATAATCGCGTGTTTGACACCAGCATCAAGAGCGATCTGTCGAAGCTGTTCGGGAGTCGTACCCGAATGTGTTGCATACATCCACACGCGGTCATCATCAAACACACCAAACGCTGTACGCTGTCTCGCGCCGCCCATTCCTGCATCGTAGTCGAGCCGTTCTACAGCTTTGCCGTCTCGCACAAGACATACGCAAGCGAGGAAGTTCCGATAGTGCGTATCATTCTGCGAACAACGCACAATATTTTCGTCCCAAGCCAAACCATAGCGTTTGCCGATGTTGTAGCTGTGCAGCTTCCCGTCAACTATGAGTCCGCGAACGGGCTGGAAGGTAATCATATCGTACAGACCGCCGTTGATGATAGCATCGCATCCCGTCTCAGCCTTCACCTGCGCCATTGTCTTGTATCCGGTGTTGACGTAGATTTTTACCTTCGTAGGCTTGCAGATGTATTCCATAGTTACTCACCCTTGAGTTCGGGCAGACCTGCAATAGAAGTGAGCAGGGACAGTATGCCTGCAAGGAGCGATGCGCTGCCGACCATTACCCAATCGACATCAGAGATAATGGCACTTGTGCCTATAGTTGCTACGGCTGTCTGTGCAATGGTCTTGATTGCTCTAACGCCTGCGGCTTTAATCCATTTCTTCATAGTAGTAACCTCCTATTTGTGTGCTTTTTTGTTGAGATGGTCTTCTATTTTGGTTATTGCGGCACGGACGGGGCCGTTACACCCCTGCTCGCTCAAGCCTTTAAGACAGGCAAGAATACCTTCAACTACAATTTGCTGTTCCGCTTTGAGGTCGGCTATCTCCTTGTCCTGTTTTTTCTGCTGGTCTACCCATCTGATGATTTTGAGCAGTACCGTGCCAATAGCGAGGACGGCGGCAAGTACCGCGCCCGCTGTAATTATCCAGTCCCATGTTATATACATATGTTTATCCTCTTTTGCAGAGGGGGCTAAATTGACCGGCTCAACCGCCCCCGATTGTGTTATGCTTCGTAGGTTTCGCCCGTGATTTCTTCGTAGTCCTCTGCGGTGATTTTGCCTTTAACCACCGCATCAGCTACCTTTTTGTTGTCCCACAAGCCTTGCTTGTACCACTTAGCAATCTTTTCTTTCATGGCTTATTCCTCCAAGAGCGTGTCAGTCATCATTGCGGTGTAGTAGACCTGCGCTTCGATGACATCAATCTGTGTAGGCTCTGCTTCAGGCTCAGGCTCGGCTTCGGGTATCTCTCCAACCTCCCAAGCTGTAACGGTCATTACTCCGTTGATTTCCTCGACGGTTGGTGTGCCGAAGGGGAAGTTTTCAAGAGTTTCACCGTAGGGAACAACCGCCCAACCTTCGGGAATAGTGCGGAAGTCACCGCTTTGGTTTCTGTGTGCGCCGTTATCGAGCGCAAGGATTTCAATTATCTGCATTGCGGTTTACCTCCTTTAGAGAATGGCGAGATAGTAATAAGTAGTACCGCTAGTATTAGCTTGATAGCTAGCATCATTTAAGGAATACCAAGTCATTGTATTCCCAGAGTATGTTACCGATGCCTTATAACTAGCGGAGTTAGACGAGCTATTTGCAAAAATAGCGGTTACCCCCCAGCGCAAAATGTGAGGATTAAAGCTATATCCCGAGCTGCCTACAGTCTTCGTTGTCCACAGCATAATTATTTTGGGTACGCTGTCAAAGGTCAAGGTGTTCGGATTACTTTCCCCATAAGTACCAGTCCCCACATACGAGCCAGTAACTACCTTTGCGCCCTCTCTCGCATTCTCAAAAGGAACTCCGAGATACTGATAGGAGAATATGCCCTCCGTTCCGCTGTCGGGATATGCGTTGCGGTTGGGGGAGGATACATATTCGTATTCGCCTACATCAGTAACGAGAGTAGGTGTGAGTTTTACTACATTTTCGAATATTATATAGTAGGAACTTCCGCTTTCTTTATGCCCACCGGATGTGGCATTTTCGGGCATATAATACATGTTGGCGGTATCATTTTCTTTGCAAAAATATTTACCGCGCATCGCATTAACAAACGTACCACCAAATGCATAATTCCCAGATACATATTGCTGTTCACTCAATGTGATTTCGCCAGTTTGGGCGTTTATGGTTATATCGTCATAGTACCAAAATGCGATGTTATAACTACTACTTGAGGTAATAGGCCCAAAGTTGAACGTTCCAACACTTTCTGCGAGTACATATCCGCTCTCTTCCGTTCTACGCTTCCACCAATGCAGATTGAGTTCGCTCAACTTTCCAAACGCATCATCAGGCACAGCATCTTCGCTAAGCCCAAGTGCTGTCTTGGTTGTGGGGGATAGGGTTTCTTCTTTGGTGTAGGCATCAATTTTATCGTGCTTGAGGTCCGCAAGCTCCTGCTTTATCTTCTCAAGAAGCGCAGTAAACTGTGCGTTAATTGCGCTGGTGTCAACACTCGACACCGCATCAGCCATAAGACCGCACACGCTTGCATCAAGGCGCAGATCCGTCACATTATCAGCGGTTATCGCCGTTGCCGCAGTTTCGCGGTAAACGCTGAACAGGTACAATTCATACACGCTCTCGGTCTGTACGATTTCGGGCATTACAGGGCTCGCCGCCGCCGTGCCTTTTTTAATCACCAAATCGGTGGTATTTGTCGCCGCGTCAAACCGCACAGCCACAATATCAATTCTCGGATTTGCCGCGTCTGCAATATCAAGCGCGAGCGTAACAGGCGCTTTATTAGCAAACACTTTGCCCGAAAAACGGCTGTTGCTTATCCAGCCAACGCCCTCGCCAATGGTAACGTTGTTGTTTGTTCCGCTCACCGTGCAGGAAAAATCCTCGCCCGAATAAACGCCGCTTGTGCGCGTACAGTTATACAGTTCCGCATCTTCGGCGGTGTACTCAACATCGTTAAGCGGATATGTAATCATTGCCATTCAATCACCTCTTGTTAGTTATTGTTATCTGCCCGACCTCTATTGTGGTTTTTGTGCTGTTGTTCTGCGATTTCTGCGTTATTCGCTTCACCCTCGCTTGCAACCGCAAATCATAATCGGGCAATAGAAGCGTGATAACGTCGCCAAGGTCAAATTTTGAACCGAAATCTTGTGCATACGGCGAGAAAGCACATTCAAACGTCCTCTGACATTCTGCGAGAGTTTCAGCGCCCTCGGCGCGTAATTTCGCCGCGTAGGTTTCCTGCGTGTCAACGTCCTTTTCCCAGCGCGCTCTCGACTCGACTATAACCTCGCGCTTTGCTTCGCCTTCGCTCCGTCCGTCAACATCAACACGCACAGGCGCGTCGTTAATGTCCGTGCCTATCACAACGCAATAGTTTTTATATTTGGCTTCAGAGAAAGTCAGTGAGTCAACGAGCAGATTACCATATTTCTCGGCATATATCGCCACGGGGTTAACGCTCGGCTTGTAAAACTCCACATTTACAACTCCGTTACCCCTCACAGCGCGAAAACCTACATCAGCGCCTTGGCAAGTCAGTGTGCACAGTTTAAGGATTGATTTATTCCTCACTTCCTCGCCATAACTTGCCGTTATATCTGGCGCGGAAAATTCAACGTTTGCCACCTTATCCGTGCTGTCATAGGCTTCTTTTATCGCGCTGGGGAAATCCGCATCAGCGGCAAGAGTGCTGATGAATGCAACATCATCAAGCACCCTTGCAGCCGTTTTTCCACTTGCAATTATTGAATTATCGTCAATCTCAACGCTCTCAACAATCATCAGCGCCTTGCGGTCATTTCTGCCGACATAAACACCGGGGCGAATCTTCTGCATATATTCGCTTGTTTTCCTCAGTTCAACCGTGAAATTCTCAACGGTGTTATATCCTTCCACCCAAAGGCACGAAACATAACCTTCGCCGATTATCGCTGTTCTGTTGAGCTGTTTATCATAAACATTAAGTTTCATATACGCTCACCGCCGCTGAATTAAATGTAAACGCAGCGGTTAGATTGTCACCGCCGTTGTCTGCGCTTATTGTCAGCAGGTTTTCACCCTGCACCGCCTCAAACAGTTCCGAGTTTTCGTCAATCGCCGCTATAATGTCATTTATCTCGCCGCCGCTTGTCAAAGTCGCGTGGAGCACATTATCTTCATCGCGCCAAACCTTTACAACATCGCCGTAGTCAATCGACACATTGATTTTGAGATATTGGAATGTGCGCAAGTTAGTGATAATTATGTTTCCTGCCGCCGCCTTGGTCGAAATCTCAACGTTTAGCGGCACATTAGCATCGCCGTCATTATTCACATCAACGATTTTATTTATCATTGTTTCGCCGAAATAATGCGGTTCTTTGTAATTTATTGGGAAACTAAACAGCGGTTTTACTGCGCCGAGTAAGAAACGCTTTTCTTTGATACTGTAAAAGAACGGTATAGGAGCGAAAAGCTGGAGCGAAAATTTACCCTCGTCTTTCACAGGCGAAAATGCCGGAGTGTTTTTAACGTATACGCGGATATAATATTCATCGTTGAATATCAGCCGACCGCTTGCAAAGGGAGAAAACGCATTACGCAGTTTCTTCTTTTCGTTTGCAATGTCTCCAAACAAAACTCCGCTAATATTAAGGTTTCTACCGCTCACGCTTTGACTTTCAAGCACTTCACCAATATTTGAGAAACCTTGCGAAGTGCCAAGATTTACACTAATTCCCTCACCTGCGTTAATATCGAAAACGTTATTCTCGCCAAAGCGGAAAACCCTTCCGTTATCAGCTTCAAACCTCGCATTATACACCGAGTAACACCGCCCTTTCCTGCAAATACAAAGCCTCTTGCATCAGATCTGCGGCGGTCTTTGCTTCGCTGTAAATATTCTGTACGATGTTAATGCCACTATTGCGGTTTGTTTCACCTCTGCGGTAGTCCTCAGCTTCGGAAGCGGTCAAAACGGCTTCGCCTCGGTGCAGTTCCGCCACATATCCATTGAAGGGGACATAATCAAGCCCACCAGCGTGTGAGCCGTCAACTTCTGTTGTGGAAACGCTTCTGTTTACATGGACATTCGCGGTAAGCCCGCCGAACAAGCCGTTCCACAATCCACTAAACCAAGTTGTTAGTGATTCCCATGCCTTTCGGATGCCCTCTTTAACATTCTCGATTATTTCTTTACCTGCATCGATAAACTCCTCTGCTTTGGCTATGATAGGCTGGATAATGTTGTCATTAATAAAACCAGCCATGGACTCGTAAATAATCCTGAAGCCTTCGCGCAAGCCGCTGAGGAAATTATCAAGCAAATTTTTTGCGCTCTCTATCCAGCGTGGCGCAGAATCAACAATTTTTGTGTAAATGCTGCCGAGAAACTCCATTACTGCAAGCGATATTGCAACGAGTATGGCAGGTAGAGCCTCAACGAGCGCAACAACAATCTCCCCCGCCGCCTCCAGCAGTTTTGGCAGTAGCGTTGCTATCAAGTCGGGTAGTTTCTCAATAATCAGCGGCGCGAGTTTATCAATCAAATCTGCAATTCCGTTGAGCGTATTAAAAATTATCGGGATAAGGTTTCCCGCCGCCGTTTCAGCACTTGCAACAAACTGTTCAATAGCGGTCTCCATATCTCCCGCGCTGCCGGACATACTTGTGACAAGGTTTTGCCATGCCGCTTTCATTGATGCGATACTACCCGAAATCGTAGTGCTTGCTTCTTCTGCCGTTGCTCCGGCTATACCCATTTCATCTTGAATAATGTGTATAGCCTCGACAATATCCGCGTAGCTGCTTATATCGTATTCAATGCCGGAAATCGCCTCTGCATCAGCGAGAAGCCTTTCCATTTCTTCTTTAGTGCCACCATAGCCCAATTTGCAAGTTGTTAATCTGCATCTTCGTTGTTAGGTTATAAATGCAGTTCAGACTATCGCTTCACCCTGTCGGGTGTCTTCTCGTTTAGTCGTTCACGCTAGCATTACCCTTGCGCCCTGTTGCCCCCCTCGGGGTTTCCAAGTCAATTAGAGAAGATTCGCGCATCACCCTTTATTTATGCGGTGAGCGCCCCCATTGTGTTAAGGTTATCGAGCATGGTATAGTTCGCTTTTGCAAACCCCTGATAGGCATTTTGTATCATTTCCATACTTGTGCCCATCTTATTGGCGTTATCAGCCATATCGGTTATAGCAAGGTCGGCAACTCGCGCCGCCTGTGCCGTATCACCGCCCAAACTCTGCAACAGCGAGGCTGAGAAACTCGTGACGGTTTCCATGTACTGGTTTGCCGAAAGCCCAGCCGTTTGGAAAGCGTTGTTTGCGTATTCCATTACAACGTTTGCGCTTTCACCGAAAAGCGTTTCGACACCGCCTACAAGCTGTTCATACTCTGCGTAGTTCTCAACGATATTTTTGCCCAGTGCAACAACCGCTGCGCTTGCCGCCGTGATAGCCGCCGCGCCCACTTTTGCCGCAGTTGCGAGTCCGCTTTTCAGTCTGTCACCAAAAGAGGACGTTTTTTCGCCTGCATCATCAAGGCTGCGCTCATAATCATCGGTATCAAGCGTAAGCGTTGCATATAGTTCAAATAGATTTATTGCTTTTACCTCCTTTCAGAGATAATCCAGATAATAAAAAAGGGGAGCGCATAAGCACTCCCTTATTTCAAGCGTTGGAGCTTGTTTTTAATGCCGGAAATAACATCTTCCGCGCTCCTTGTGTCCTCTGCTACAGGATTAAGCAATTCATAAAACCGCTTTGTCATATACTTCCCGTTAACGCCGTTTTGAGCGCTCACAGCCGCCGTATTTTCGGATATATATTTAAGCGTGTCTGTAACATAAATCCGATACAGCTCCGTTTTTCGCTCCTGTGTGCATCGTGCCACGGCATAACGCAAAAACGCATCAATTCTTAATGCGCCTCGGTACTCTCCCGCGCAGAGCCAGAGGATTTCGCGCTCTGCGCTGAGATAAAAAGCGATTTGAACGCATCGTCCGTCAGAAGTTCGGTAGCATCCTTGATAAGCGTAAGCAAATCAAGATGTTCTTTATACTCTGCTACCGTTTCGCCGTTTATCGCCGCGAAGATTGCAACAAGCTCTTCCTTATTCTCTTTCATTATCGCGGGTATACCGCTTCTGAGCCGCGAAACAACAAAGTTTTTTGCGTTCATGCCCTCTGGCACGGATTTGCGCGTGAAAAGTTCCTTTGCCGCAGGGCTTTCAGCGATAACCGCAATAGGCTCAATAATATCGGCGATAACGTCAAATACTCTTTCGCCTTTTATCTCAGACAGTTTCAAGCGTTATTCCTCCTCTTCATCTTCCGGGGCTTCGGGTGCTATTGCGCTTGCATCGAGCGAATAGAACTCCATCGGCATATCGTCCTGTGCATCAATAGACACATGGCCAGTAAGCTCAACAGACACCTGACCCTTGCCGTTCTTGGTGGTCTGAATAGTAAAACCACCAGTAGACAGCGCGTTTTTGAGGCAGACTGCGACAAGACCGCCATCCGCCCTATCGCCTACCCACCAAATATCTTTAAAGTCCGCAACTTTAAGATCGCGGCGAGGGGTAATTTTACCGCCCTCAACATCTGCAGCGCCGAGCGCAAGTTTAATGCTTTCGGGTGTAGTGCTGATAGATGTAAAACTCATTCGGCAAGCCCAGCCATCGAGTTTTCTAAGCTCAAGCATATTGTCGGGGCAGTTGTCAACATCTGCGCCCATATCGCTGTAAGTAGGCACGCAAGAAATATTAATGCCGCCCGTAGTAGCACAAATAATTGCTTCATCGGGCGGCGCGGTAGGTGCTTCAGGGTCAAAAGTAGTAAGCAGAACACCGGCATCAAGCTGAAGGCCTTCAAAGGTGTTCTGCGGTATTTTGGTGAAAAGTCCCATTTATATCTCCTTAATTCGTTGTCAAATATTCGACTGTCACGTTAATATAACGGCGCTTAATGCTCGGTGCGGTGTCATCGGGAAGACTCTGCGCCCACGGCGTGCCGCGCTTAATCCAGATATATCCGCCGTCACACGGAATAACTTTGCCGCCATAACCTATCGCTTCGCTTATCTGTTCGACCTTCGCGTTGGGTATGGCTTCGCTTGTGGTGTAAAACCAAAGATTAACGGTCATTGACGTTTCTCCACCGCCCCACGCGTCAATAACGAGGTCGTATGTTAGATAAGGGAATGTCACATCCTCGGGAACAGAGGTTGACGCATAAGCTGTCAAGCCGAAACTATTAAAAAACTCATATATAGCCGCCGCTTTAGTCATGTCGTCAACTCCCATTCCTCCGCAGTAACCTGTCGCATATTAAGCGTGGCACTTTCGGGCGTGAATTTGTCCGTGCCGTCACTCGTCACTCGCAGGATTTTGTCATCATAAAGGCGCTTGAATACATCGTGATACTCAAGGTTTATGTTTTTTTCAGTAGTAACCGTATAAAAGCTCGTTACACCCTGTTTTTCTGCTGTTCTCGCCTCGATTGAGGTGTCAAAGACAATCGCCGCCATAAACTTTGCGCCCTCTATCCACGTTGTATAAAAACCGCCCCCGCCGTCTGGCACGCGCTGTTTATCGAGCATTACACATAGTGTTTTGTTCTGGTCAAGAAGACTCATATTTTCCTCCATTCTGAGAGTCGGGAACGGAAAACAGTCTGCCAACTAACCGCGCCGCCTGTTTCGGAGTCGCTTGCTTTGGTGTATGAGTAACCGCCAAAACTTTCCGATTGGTACGGGCTGTTAATCGCATCTTTGTTTTTTTCGCTCCAATTTGTAATCTCGTTGACCAGCTCAAGCAGTGCGGGAGGTATCGCGAGCGCCCACACAGCGCCGTTAAATGTCTCGTCTATCAGTTCCAAATCTTCGCCGTACTTGTAGACTCCATCATTAAAGACAGAGCCTACAATGCGAAAATACTGACCGTTAAAGACGGGCAAAGCAATCGTGCCGTTTTTGATTTCAAAATCTCCGAAATGCAAGCCGCCTCTGGCAATAGGCCAGTTATACGGCTTCATCCCAAACAGATAAATCAAAACTCTCTCAAGCAACTGCAAGCGCCTCCTTTATAGCGGCCAGAATGTCAGCCTTGAGCATAGAGCTGTTAACACCCTCGATGCCGTTAGCCTCGGCGAAATCCAAAAGCTCTGCCTTTGTCATATCGTCAAGGTCAACGGCGTTTGCAGGCGCAGGCTCATTCAACAGCTCAATTATTCCCCCGCGATAGTACCAACAACGATGCCGTCAATGCGTTCGGGGAAGAAGGTAACGCCAGACATAACGAGGTCCATTACGCGAGCGGTGTCCTTGTCGGGATATTCGTTGATGCCGATATAGCCGGTTTCGTCAGTGGTGAGGCCGAATGCGGTCTTGATGTCGCCAGCAGCAACGTTAACGAAGTACATTACGATATTGTCCTTTGCGGTTGCATAGAAAGTGCCAGCGGGAACGGAGCTGTTAAGGAAAACAGTGCCGAGGCCGAGGAAGTCTTCGATATACTTCATGCCAAAAGCGGTCTGCATAGAAACCTGTGCAGTGCCGAGGTAATCGGAAACGTCCATGGGATTGAGGAAGTAAACGGTATCAACTGCGTCGTCTTCCCAAAGAACAGCCAGCTTGCCCCATGCGTTAGCAAGTGCTGCCTGAAGGCCAGCGCCGGTAGCAGCGCCGGTGCCGCTTGCCATAAAGGTGAACAGGCCGGAGCGAATGGTCTTCTGAATGTCCTTGACCATTGCCTCGGTGGTTGCGCCGACAGCCTGATCATAGCCGCCCTTGAGAATTGCCTCTGCGGTGGTAGCCTTGCGCCACTTGTGCAGCTTTGCCTCGCCTACGGGAGTTTCTTCGGTCTCATAGTGAGAAAGGGGAATGAGTTCGCCTTCTGCAACATTGCCGCTCTGAAGTTCGCCGACAACCTTGATTGCCTTGAGGGAAACACCCTCCTGAACGGGGAGTTTGCGGGTTACACCGAGAGCATCAATGAGGCTCTGAAGGCTCTTGTTAAACTGGATGTTAAAATCGCCCATGCGAGCGATTACATCTTCGGTAATAATGGTGTTGGTTTCGATAGCCATAAAAATTTATCTCCTTATTCATCAGTTTTTAGGTTAAGTTCGGGGAAGAGTGACGGGTTTTCCTTCATCATGCGGCGGCGCTCAACACCGTCCTTGATGTTGATAATTTCGTCTCTCGTCTTGCCCGAACCGATAGGATTGTTTGCGGGAGGATTATGGGTGTCTGCGCCCTTAATCTGGGTGCTGACAATAAAATCCGCCCACTCGGTTTTGATGTTGTTTGCCAGCTCGTCAGCGCCCTTGATTTTGCCGTCCTCAAGCTCAACCTTTTCCAGATCAGAAACTTTGAGGATGCTATCAACGCGCTTTTCGCTGATACCAGCAGCCACAAGCAGCTCACGGTATGCCTTTTCCTTGGCTGCGCGGTTTTCCTTGTTTGTCTGCTCGGTTTTGAAGTCCTCAAAGGCTTTATGCTCCTTTTCATACTTCTCTTTATAGCCGTCATCGCCTTTGGATTTCAGCTCGTTCAATTCCTTCTGAACGTCTGCCAGCTTTTCAGCATCGGTCTTGTACTTCGACACATCAGCCTTCAAGCCGTCAATGGTTTCGGTGTGCATTTCGATGATGGAGTCAACCTGTTCATCGGTGAGACCCATCGCCTTTAGGGATTTGCGGGTAAGTGCCATGATTATCTATCTCCTTTTCTTTGGCCCCGTTTCTTCGGGGGCGATAGTTGTATAAAAACCGCAGTCCTTTGCGGGATTTACTAAATTTGGGTATGAAAAAGAGAACGCCGTTTTATGCGTTCTCCAGTTCGTCTTTTATGATGTTTTGATATGTCTGTTTATGGTCAGCAATAGCGGGTTTAAGATAAGGCTGCGCGCGTTGTCCGTGCGTGTGATGCCATTTGCCTTTACTGTCTTGATATACCCACGGTGTTGGTCTGCCACCGCTTTCCGCATATTTGCCAGTTCCTAGCTCTACATAAGCCGCGTAATTATTATTCGTGCCTACATAAGCCGTGTTGTCGTCCGTCTTATGCGATATGCTGTTTCTGAGGTTTCCTGTATCAACGGGAACAAGGTCTTTTGCATATCCCTCGGCTTGCAATCCACAGCGTTCAAGTGCTCTTTCGGTAGCCGCCGACAAAGCGCCTTTTATTTCTTCTCTATGGTCTATAACATTAACCGCCACGCGCTTTCACCCTCTGCAAACATCTTCCGTGTTGTCTTTGTATGTGTAACTCATAAGTCAATTATAATCCCTTGTTTTTCAAGCCGTTCTCGCTCTGCAATGAAATCTTCGTATTCTTTTACAATGTCAGCAGGTGCGCCCTTTTTTAGTTTCCATTCACCCGTGCTGTAATCAAGCCATCCTTCCGTTACAAATCGTGGTGCAGACATCACTTCACCCCCTTCATAACTTCGTCAAGCTGTTTCATAAATTCTCTTGCAATCGGTCTTGGGTTTTCAGACCACAATCCTTCTGCCAAACATTCTGCAAAAAACTCATAATTGTCCTTTGTTGCATATATGCTTACACCATCGCCAACATCTGCAAGTGTTGACCCTGTGGCCTTCAAGACGCTTTTACGCATATCCATTGAGAAGGATTTTTTCTTTCCAAGTACAGATGTCAAATAGCCATCCAATCCGTGTCCACATTCGTGCGTAACGAGTGACTGATAATCTGTCCCCTTTGTATGGAAACCAAGCCTAACATCCTTTGCATAATCCTCTGCAAGTTTCTTTACGCTTGAATATCTCGACCTATTGACCGAAACGCCACCGCCAAATGTAGATGCTTGTGCGTATGCTTGTTTTCTGCTCAAATCCTCACAAACAACAGGCAAAAATTTACCCTTCATTTGCGGATATCTGTCATAGAATTTCTCATATCCACGATAAACAGACATTGCACTTTCAAAATCTGCTCCTTCAAGAGAGGCAGGATATTTGGATTTGGGAGAAAACCACCCATTTTTATTCATTTGGTCAACAATATCTGTGTTGGTCTTTGCTGCTTCAATTCCACTTTCTTGCTTTTCAGCCATAGCCTTTTGCACTTGCGCCTTTTTGAAGCCGCTATCCGCGGACTGCGTTGCGGTTTTCCACCCCGCCCACTCCTCATAGGTCATTTCAGAGATCAGCTCATTTTCTCCGGTCTCAGGATTTTTAACACGCATCTGTCTCGGCTCTGCTTCAATGCCCTCTTTTTCAACAGTTCGCATTGTGCAGCGGCAGTTATAAACATTCCATGCGCTGCCGCTTCTGTCGCCGGGAAACATCATTTCCTCGCCGCCAACAATAAACGGCTCATCTATTGCAACGGTCTGTCCGTCAGCCGCGCCGTGTTCGTGGCGCGTCCTGAAGTCCTTTGTAGCAACCCAGCGTTTACGGACTTTAATACCCATTTTTGCCGCCGCTTCGTATGTATCTTGCCTTCCTGCGTTCTGTGCGCCTGTTACTGCTGTTCGTGCTGCTCTCACAGCGCTTGACCACTCCATTGTGCGTATGCGCCCTTGAAGGTCTTTTGCTATGCCGTCTATGCTTTTGCCTTGCAAAATGCCGCTTGTTACTGATGCCGTAATCTGCATTTTGGAATACGCAAGGTCAATACCGCGCTTTACAGCCCGTTTTTCGGGATAATGCGGCATCAAATTCGGCTCGTCAACAATCAAGCGCTTAACCGTGCGCTCGTCCCAAAGCGTAAAACCAACATTGCCGTGGACTTGTTCAATGGTATATGCGGTGTAATTGCGATTGAGGGAATATATTGTCGGTGTCGCATCATTGATATATGCCGCTGCAACTTCGTTAGCCTTGTAAACTCGCTCTGCCAAATCATCACGAAGGCGCTCAAAGCGTTCGCCTCTGCCCATTTGAGCGAGCCGCCACGCCTTGTATTGTTCTTCCGTAATGTCGCCAGCCTCAAGGAGTGCTCTTTGCTTTGCATCTCGCGCTTTGAAGCCCTCGAAATAATCTTTAATGATTTCGGACAGTTCCGCGCTTGAGTCGGCGTACATCCTTTTTATTCGCTTCTCAAGCGCAGCAAGCTCTTGATCAGTGAGCTTATGTCCAATATCATCCATTTATCATTCCTCCGCAGCAGGCGGCTCAAATCGCGTAAGTTCAAGCTCACCCTTGCGCTGCATGATTTCATCGACTTCATCGGTCATTATCCAAGGAAGATGCTTGAGCACGGTTTCATCGTCAAGATAGGGAGCAGCAGCAAGCACCATGTTTGTTTCTTCAGTCTGATTAGCGATGCGATTCCACTTGAAGTTTGGCGTGTCCTCAATCCCAAGCAGCGCAAACAGCTTTGCAATAAAATCTCTGATGTGATACTCAAAATCTCCGCATTTATCGTCCTGTGCCTGATATGCAAGGCGAATACCGGTAGCCGTTATATCGCCGTTCAGGGCCTTTTCGGTATCGAGAAGCATAAAATCCTCATACAAATCATTACGGAGTCTGTTGAGGATGCTTTCACGCGCAGCAACAGGAATGTCGAGAGTATGCGCTTCAGCTTCCATGTCCGGCTCAAGATTGACAGCTTTAACAACTTTCATGCGTTCGATAAATCTCTGCAAGTCTACGTCATCCATGCCGCCGCTGCCCTTAAGAATCCAGTATATGCTGCTTGTATCGTCTATCTGATTTGCCATGCCAGACTTAATAAAGTCATAGCAATCTATACTTTCCCTAATGCCCACAATTTCGCTCTGCTTGAGGTCGTTTGCGTACATCGGGATAATAGGAAAGCCAGGGTAGTTGCTGCCTTCAACAGCTTCAACACCCCCGGCTTCGGTCTGTTTAATTGTCTGAATATATTTGCGCTTCTCGTTGAGAATGGTTATATCCTCGTCCTTGCGCTTTATATACTCAGTATATCCGTCAATCTCATAGAGCGTGTATCTTTCACTCGCGCCGTTAGAACTATAGCGAATACCCGCACACAAGAGGCTTGTATCTTCATCATACAAAGGCACAAAACCCGGCTCATTGGGCGTATCTACGAACGAGAACACTTCCAGATGGTCAAAGTTCCAGAAGCCAAACGCGCGAGAGCCAACCATTGCTTTTTTTGCAAGAGTTGACAGTTTGTTTTCAAAGTCTGCGCCTAGTTTTTCGGCGGTGTCCTCATTCTCAAACGTTACGCCGTTAGAAAGTACATACATGACCTGTTGCAGCACAAAACGGCGAAAAAAGCCCGTCTTTAGCTTGTAGTTTGCCGAAAACATATCCGGCACACTCTGACCCATCATGTTGTAGAGAACTTTCTGGAACTTCTCTATTGTTACATTGCGCTTTGCATAATATGCTTCTGCATCTCGCGCGATCTTGTAAAGCGGTGAGCCTTTATGCTCCTGCACAGCCTTTACAATAAAGTCCATGCGATTATTTTCGCGCTCACCTACAGCGACCAAGTCTTGATAGGTTTTCAAGGGTTATCAACCTCCATAAATAGGCGGCAAATAAACCTTGCCCACCTTGTTTTTCATTATTGTGTTGCAAAAATAGCGTATCTCGTCCATTGCGTGATCGTTCTCTTTTATAACCTTATCCTCTGTGGCTTTTTCATCCCAACGATACAAGCCAAATTCACGAATAGCATCAACGCAAGAACGATAAATTTTTATATTGCCGTCACGCAGATATACAGCCGTTCGCCGAATACCATCAACCACATCATTATTGGCTTGCTGAGTGTGGAAATGTCGCTTGCGCAAGGCAGCAATAAAAGAAGCCGCCGAAGGGTCTACAATGACTCGTTTAATGTCATATCCCTTCGCCAGCTCTTCAATGGCATTGCAATATTCTTCGTCTGTTAGCTGTTTTTGCTCCTTTCTGCCGTCATAGTAAAACTCTTTTATCCTAACAGCTTTGCCGCCGTTAACGCTCCACAAGCCTGCGGAAAACGGGTTAAGCGTGCCATAGTCAACGCTTATGTAATACTCAGCGCCCTTTGGCTGTTCGTCTGTTATGTTGTCCTCGCCGAAATTGTAAACAAGACCTTCGGCAATTTTACGTTGCCCTAAAATGTCTCTGGCATACCAAACTGTGCCTTTATCGTATGTGCTAAGATTCTGCCTAAGTTTTTCATCGCTTATTGATAAGTTGTCGGCAATCGTGAAATGGCCGTAATTATATCCATACTGCTCACTGACGGCTTGTTTTTGCTCATGGAAAGCAAGTATTTCCTCATAATACCAATGTCCAGGCGCTTTCGGGTTAAGGTCATGAAATATCTTTCGGTCAGAGCTGGAAAGTGTACGGTCAAACACTTCTTTAATGAATTTAGGGTGACACTCGTTAGCCTCAGTTACATAAGCCATGCCATAAGTGTTGCCCTTGATGTACTTTTCATCACCGTCTTTTGCACCGCCCGACACAAGGATTACTTTTTCGCCGGTTATTGTTTGCACATACAGACAAGAGCGGTCTTTATACTTTCCCTCTTTGCATCTGCCCTCAAAGAAATTGAGCAGTCCAAAGCCGTCACAGTCAAGTATGTTAAGCTTTGCTGTTGTCTGCGAGACACCGGCTATTAAATGCAGTTTATTAGGGTGTTCCTCAAGCATGGTGCAGAAACAAAGTGTTTGCAAAACGTTTTTGCCGCCTCGCTTGCCACCTTCAGCGACATTAAACCAACTATTAAAACATTTATTGAAATAATCAACTTGATTTTGAGTAAAAGGTGCAGGATTATTCATCTTCCACCGCCTCAAATTCCGCTATATTTCGGTTTGGCTGAGGATTACGCAACAAATTAGCAAGGCTTTGCATATTCGCGCTATTATTTGCAGGAATGTTCTTTGTCGCACCCGTAAATTTATCAACGATTATTCCAAGAGCCGTTGCAATATTATTAACAGATGCCTTCTCCAACTTTTCTGGATTCGCCAAAGCCGAAAGATAAAGGTCAATTATCCCTTGCGCTTGCTCTTTCTTAGAATCCATATAAGCAAGCATATCAAGAGTATTTTCTTCTTTTTTTTGTTCCGTTTTTTTCACGATTTGCGGCTCGTTATTCACGATTCTCTTAACGGTATCAAACGATACTCCATGCCGCTTTGCCACAGCGTTATAACTGCCTAGCTCAACATAATCAGCTATTATCATTTTCTTTTGCTTATCTGTCAGCCTTGCAGCCATAACACCACCTTCTTTACATGATTTTTATACTTTCGCCATTGCTTCGTGCTTTGTGCCGTTGAGATAGATTATCGGATTTTCTTTAGCTGATGGTTTGAAGGCTTGTACATCTCCATAGCCTCCATAATTGAGCGCCGCTGCAGTGTTGACAAACAGCTTGCTCACCATCTGTATGGAGCTGTTAGCCATACTTGTCCGGTAATAACCGCAACGGAATATAGCAGGCAAGTGAGTATGTCCGCAGATGTATATATCAGCATCAACAATCTGCGCGAGATCAGCAAGACGGTTGATTTTGCCGCCCTCTTTTCGTCCTCCACCGCTGCCGTGAGTAACGTAAACGGTGTAGGCAACTTTGCGCCCGTGCTGTTTGTCTGCAGCGCGATGTTTGCCGAAGCGGATGAACAAAAGCGCGGTAGTTGGGGAGTATTTATCACGGAGACCGAGTTGGTCCGCCATTAGCGCGGTTATATCGATGCCGTCAGATTTGTATATGCGGTTCTCATGATTTCCGTGGAGTATGCAGAGGATTTTCCCAGCCTTTGCAAGAGGCTCAAACAGATTTACGCATTGTTTAAGCTGCTCCATCGGGCTGAGGTTAGCGCCGTATGTGTCGCCAACGCTCGATGCGATAGCGGTGTCCATAAGATCGCCGCCGAGTATGCAATAAGCGTTTGGAGTTTCCTCGATGTGTTTGAGTAGATTTTTAATATGAAACCAATCGCTCATACCATCGCCAAGATGCAAATCCGACAGCGCATGAAGCTCTATGTTTTCGTGCTCAACTGGCAAGTCTATTTTGATTGTCTGCATTCTTCACCGCCTAATTAAAACATCGCAAGCCCCCACCCTCTGGCATATCAAAGGCGATGTTGATTTCCCGCGCCGCAAAGGGAGAGAACGGCGCATCCAATTTTACAAACGGTGCTTTTACAACTCGCCCACCGTAAGCGTTACTGTCAACCAAGTTATTTATAAGTCGCTCATTACTTGGAAGAGCGGCAAATGTGTTTTCTTTTCTCCGGTCACGGAGTCCACACAACCGGGGTAGCGTCTCCACAAGCACTTCCGGAGCAGCCCTTGCTTCATAGACAATAACAGACGGCCCATAATTGTGCGCCCCTTATCGTGGGGGCAGCTTATGGGAGCTGTTTGGAAGCGCATACGGGGTTCGAACCCGTAAATTCCACCGTGAAAGGGTGGTGACTCTGCCTATTCGTCCAATGCGCCATCTGGGCGGTTCTAAAAGCAGCGGCGGTGCAGGCACCTTCCGCATCTAAACTCTCCGCCGTGTTTTGTTCTGTTGGCGCCGGTAGAAGGACTCGAACCCTCATATCCTTTCGGATGTCGGTTTTCAGGACCGCTGCTCTACCGTTGAGCGATACCGGCGTGTAGGAGCTGGTGTGTTTTAGACGCGGACACACCAAACCGCACCGCTCACTCGCCGAACGGCTAACGCCCTGCCGGTAGGATGAGACTTACTGTCCGCAATGCCCGCGTGGGGCGCGATTTGCTCTACCCTCGTGCACTCACCGGCTTCGGGACTTGGTGGGAAAGGTGGGAGTTGAACCCACAAATCACTGCTTTTGAGACAGTTGCATATGCCTGTTCTGCTACATTCCCATAATTAAAGCCCCACCGCGTTGGCGATGAGGCTTGGTATTATTTAGTCATTTTTCGCCCACACCCTGGGCAATAGTCGGTGCG
>JAZNIA010000053.1:0-3157 GCA_045577195.1 Congzhengia sp. | reverse complement strand
AATTCGTTGCATGACGAATTTCTACATTTCAGTTTAGTTCATTTTTGCGTTCATATCATGCTAAATGGCTTTATATCTGCTTATTTATGCTTTGTGTGGTCTGTGCATTTTGCTACAGCCCCTTTTTTCTTTTATAAAATTGAGTCTTTATAAAGCGGATATTTTGCGCAAAGCGCTTCAACACGTTTTGCAACTTCTTCTTTTGCACTATCAAAGTCGGACATCAGCATATGAATCAGTGTACCGATTTCGACCATATCATCCTCTTTCATGCCGCGGGAGGTAACGGCAGGTGTGCCGATGCGGATACCGCTGGTAATAAACGGACTTTTCGTTTCAAAGGGAATGGTGTTTTTGTTTACGGTGATACGAACCTCGTCTAAACGACGCTCTGCCTCTTTACCGGTTACGTCGAAGTTGGTCAGGTCAACCAGCATAAGATGATTGTCCGTTCCGCCGGAAACGAGACGGAAGTCTTTCTCCATTAAAGTATTTGCCAAAACCTTTGCATTTTTGATAATTTGTGTCTGATATGCTTTAAAATCATCGCTGAGTGCTTCTTTAAAGCAAATTGCCTTTGATGCAATGACGTGCATCAAGGGACCGCCCTGAATGCCGGGGAAGATTGCCTTATCAATCATTTTTGCGTACTCCTCGCGGCAGAGAATCAAACCGCCTCTGGGGCCGCGGAGTGTTTTGTGGGTTGTGGTGGTAACGAAGTCTGCGTAGGGTACCGGGCTTGGATGAAGTCCTGCAGCAACCAGACCTGCAATGTGCGCCATATCTACCAGAAGATATGCGCCAACCTCTTTTGCAATTGCACCGAAGCGTTCAAAGTCGATGGTTCTCGGATATGCGCTTGCACCTGCTAAAATCAGCTTGGGTTTGCATTCCTTTGCCATTTTCAGAATTTCGTCATAGTCAATTTTTTCATCGGTTTCACTTACGCCATAGGGCACAATATTAAAATATTTACCGGAAATATTAACCGGACTGCCGTGAGAAAGGTGACCGCCGTGCGAAAGGTTCATGGAAAGCACCGTGTCACCGGGCTCGAGCGCCGCAAAGAACACAGCAAGATTTGCTTGCGCACCGGAGTGGGGCTGAACGTTTGCGTGTTCTGCACCAAAAAGCTCTTTTGCGCGTTCACGCGCCAATTCTTCAGCCTTGTCTACAACCTCGCAGCCGCCGTAGTATCGTTTGCCGGGGTATCCTTCTGCATATTTGTTGGTTAAGGGTGAACCCATTGCGGACATAACCGCCTCTGATACACAGTTCTCAGACGCGATCAGTTCGATGTTTCGGTTCTGTCGATCCAATTCCTCTAGGATAACGGATGCGATTGCAGGATCGCTGTTTTTTATAAAATCAAAAGAAAACATGCTGTTGCCTCCTATATATTATTGTCTATTTTCTTCTTTTCTTTTTTGCGTGCTGAATTTTTTTCTTTTCAACAGGTTCTTCGGGATGGGTTGCCAGAATAATACTGGTTACAACAGATATTACAATAAAATAAGCAAGCATCAGAACAAACACACTGATAACGGCGGTTTTTGCAGTAAATACGGGGAGTGTAGCGCGAACAAAACTGAATCTGGGTGCGTAAACAATTGCGCCTGCGATAGCAGCGCCCAGTGCAACTGCGCTATAGTTTTTCACCTTCGGGGCTTTCTTTATTCCCAAAACAAACATTACGATGGCAAGCACTGCACAAATAATGGCAAGCACGCCAACAACGTTTTGCGCCTGTCTGACATAACCGGCGTTTACAAAGTTGTACACATAAAGCATAATCAGTGCCCCGCAAAGCAGGATACCAAAGTTTAATACCAGTCTGTTTGAGCGCTTCTCACGCTCAGTTTTTGTCATGAAATTTTTCATTCTTCTCGAAACCTTTCTGCCCGAAAAATCTAACCGTTGCAAGGCAGGGCGCGCCTTGCGGTGATATAATTTTTAAATTACGGAAGATATTTCTTCCGTAAAGAAAGACTTATGCCATTTCGCCATATTCGTACATAGCGGCGGTGAGTACCGTATGTCCGGCAGTTTCGGTACGCAATATGCGGTGACCTAGTGTAACAGTTTCAATTCCTGCGTCTAAAAATTGCCTGATTTCCTCGTCGGCAAAACCACCTTCAGGACCAATAAAAATTCCCATCGTTTTCGGCGTTTTACCTTTCAGCGCTTGGGAAAGCGGCATTTGGCGCTCGTTCTCATAAGCAGCCAGCGTAAGGTCTAAAGAGCCTGCGTATGCAATTGCCTCTTTCAAGGACATGATTCCGGTTATCTCCGGAATAATCCCACGACCGCATTGCTTTACAGATTCTGCTGCTATTTTCCGCCAGCGGGCAAGCTTTTTCTCCTCAGACTGCTTGTCCTTCACGTTTACCACCGAACGCGTGCACGATACGGGCACAATGCGGGAAATACCAAGCTCTGTGCATTTTTCGATGATATAATCCATCTTTCCCTGCTTGGGAAGTCCCTGAAAGAGCACAAAAGAAAGATTTGGTTCTGCAGGGCAGAGGCGAGAATCCAAAACGTTTAAGACAACCTCATCCTTTGTGCAGGAAATAATCTCGGCATCGTAATCCGTTCCGCAACCGTCGCAGAGGGTTAACGCATCTCCGGCGCTCAGTCGGAGCACTTTTGCGATATGCACCGAATCGCCACCGGTAATGGTAACGGTGTTGTTTTTTATCTCGTCTTTTTTTACAAAAAACTTGGGCATATCCGACCGCCTCTCAGAAAAACAGAAATACTGCCTCATTTTTACAATAATGATACCATTATACCATTGTCAGAAGATTTTGTCAAGGGTGACAGAGGTGGTATGTGCGCAGAAAATATGCGGTTTTTGCTGGAAATCCTGCTATTGACAAAAGAATTGCAAAATAGTATAATAAAAAAATAAGAATGTCAAATTTGATAAAATCACGGGGAGGATTTTGGAAATGGCGAATATACCGGAGATTTTTGGCTCGCTAGTATTTAACGATCAGGTGATGAGACAGCGTTTGCCGAAGGATACATATAAGGCATTGAAGAAAACAATTCAAGTAGGCAAGCCCTTGGACAAAAGTGTTGCAAACGTTGTGGCTGCAGCAATGAAGGATTGGGCAATTGAACACGGCGCGACCCATTATACCCATTGGTT
>JAZNIA010000052.1:0-9011 GCA_045577195.1 Congzhengia sp. | reverse complement strand
GACAACCCCGTGTACATCGCCTCGCAGGCAGCAAGGGGAATTTCCTCAGTCAAAAGGCAAACCAAATCATACACCACCTGCGCCGTTGCAGCAGCATCCGGTACTTTATAACAAACTTCACCAAAGTCCTCGCCCGAATAGTGATGGTCAACGCACAAAATACACGGAACGGTTCTGCACGGCTCTGCCAATCGACCGAGTCTTGAAAATGCGGCACAGTCCAGCACGAGCGCTACATCTGCGTCAATTTTCGTGTCTTCTCCGCCCACGGAATAATCCGTGCCCAAAAAGTGAAACTTTTCGGGCATTTCCTGTTCCAGCCAAAGCACCGCCCGCTTTCCCATTGCCTCCAGCACATATTTCATGGCAAATGCAGAGCCAAGCGCGTCCCCGTCGGGGTTTAGATGGGTGAAAATTGCAATGTTTTCTGCCTGTTTTAAACGCTCAGCCAGTTTACTCAGCATCGGGTTTTGCCTCCTTGTGCAAAAGCTCGTTAATGCGCGCGCCGTGGGCAATGGAGTCGTCACATTTATAGATAATTTCCGGTGTATAGCGGAGGTTGAGCCGGTGCCCCAGTTCGCGGCGCACAAAGCCCGCACTGTTTTTTAACGCCTTGAGCGCTTCCTTTTTCACCTCGTCTGTTCCGAACACGCTGACATAAACAGTTGCGTATCGTAGATCCGCCGTAACGGACACAGATACCACGCTGGTCATCATCGGAATCCGCGGGTCTTTTAAGTCGCGCAATATATCGGAAAGTTCGCGGCGAACCTCTTCGTTGATTCTGTTAATACGGTTTGTAGCCATATCCTGCTCCTTTATGATTTAAGCTTATTATCGTTCAACCTCAACCATCTTAAAGCCTTCCACAACGTCGCCTTCCTTGATGTCATTGTAGCGTTCAATAGAAAGACCGCATTCGTAGCCGGAAGAAACTTCTTTCACGTCGTCTTTAAAGCGCTTTAAGGATGCAAGCTCGCCCTCGTGAACCACGATACCATCGCGCACGATGCGCACCTGTGTGTTTCTTGTAATCGTACCGTCTGTAACATAGCAACCTGCAATTGTGCCCACGCCGGAAACCTTAAAGGTCTGTCTGATTTCGGCATGACCGGTTACTTCCTCGCGGTAAGTCGGATCCAGCATACCGCGCATAGCGGCTTCGATTTCCTCAATTGCCGTGTAGATAACGCGATACAGACGAATGTCAACACCCTGGGTTTCTGCAGACGCTGCCGCACCTGCGTCGGGGCGAACGTTAAAGCCGACAATGATTGCGTTTGATGCATAAGCCAGCATAACGTCAGACTCACGGATAGCACCAACGCCACTATGAATCACGTTAACGCGAACTTCTTCGTTGGAAAGCTTCTCTAAAGACTGCTTCACAGCTTCCACAGAGCCGTTTACATCGGCTTTGATTACGATATTTAAGTCTTTAATCTGACCTTCTTTTACCTTGTTGAAGAAATCGTCTAGGGTTACGACATTATGCGCACCCAAACGCTCTTCTTTTGCTTTTTGTTTTCTCTTTTCAACGACCTGTTTTGCCATACGTTCGTCTTCAACAGCATAGAACAAATCGCCGCCTTCCGGCACTTCATCAAGACCCAAAACCTCAACAGGTACAGAAGGTCCTGCTTTTTTAATTTTCTTACCCTTGTCGTCCAGCATAGCACGGATATGTCCAACTGCTGTTCCGGCAACTACCGTATCGCCCACCTTTAAGGTGCCGTTCTGTACCAAAATGGTTGCGACGGGACCGCGGCCTTTGTCGAGCTTTGCCTCGATGACCGTACCCTTTGCTTTTCTGTTGGGGTTTGCCTTTAAGTCACGCATATCGGCAACCAAAATGACCATCTCTAAAAGGTCTTCTATGTTCAATCTCTGTTTTGCGGAGATTTCCACGCAAATGGTGTCGCCGCCCCACTCCTCAGGAATCAAGCCGTGCTCGGTAAGCTCCTGCTTAATGCGGTCGGGGTTTGCGCCCTCTTTGTCAATTTTGTTGATTGCAACCAAAATACCGATATTTGCAGCTTTTGCATGGTTGATTGCCTCGATTGTCTGCGGCATGATACCGTCGTCTGCAGCAACAACTAAGATTGCAATATCCGTTGCCTGCGCACCTCTGGCACGCATCGCAGTAAACGCTTCATGACCGGGGGTATCCAAAAACGTCAGCTTTCTGTCACCCACGCGAACACGGTATGCACCGATATGCTGCGTAATACCGCCCGCCTCTGTGCTGATCACGTTTGTGCTGCGGATTGCGTCAAGCAGAGAGGTTTTACCATGGTCAACGTGACCCATAACGCACACAACGGGCGAACGGGGTTCGAGCTGTTCCTCGGTATCCTCGAAATCGTCAAACAAAATATCCTCAGCGGATAAAATGATTTCTTTTTCTACCACTGCACCGAAATCCTCTGCGATTAAGGATGCAGTATCAAAGTCAACGCTTTGGGAGATAGACGCCATAACGCCCAGCAACATCAGCTTTTTAATAACCTCTGTTGCAGGAACACGCAAACGCTCAGAAAGCTCACCAACTGCAATTTCGTCGGGGATTTTGACCGTAATCGGGCCTTTCTTCTCCTTTTCTTCCTTTGCGGCTCTTGCCTTGTTTTTCACCTGGTTATTGTCACGGAATTTGCCGGCGCCTTTTTTCAGTTTCTGTTTTTTCACGCCGTCAACCGCAACGTTCTGCGGAACCAGTTCTTCGATCACTTCATCGTCGATTTTGTCCAGTTCAACAACGGTCTGGCGTGTATCAACATGGCGAACCTTTCTGCCGATCGGCTCGTCAATATTAGACGGTGCAGCTGCATCTTTTGCAGCTTGCTCCGTTTCCTTTTTCTTTTTCAATTTTTTCTCCGGTTTCGGTGCCTCCTGCACCTTACCGAACACGGGAACGGGGTTTTTGCCGTCATACGCTTGTGTTAAGCGCTCAAACAGCACATCCAGTTCCTCCTGCTCCAAAGAACTCATGTGATTTCTGGTCGGGAATCCAAACCCTTTCATGAGACCGATGATTTCTTTTGAGTTTGAGTCTAGCTCCTTTGCCAGTTCATGTACTCTCACTTTTGTCATAAACGCCACCTCCGAAAAATTACCTGTCTTTATGGCATATTTTTGCCCTGTTCGGCTTATTCTATGCCTTATGCGGGCAACAGCGCCCGCTTGTTTTTCATTTTATGTACACTGCGCAAGCTGTTTTTTCAGCGAGGCGGAAAATCCCTCGTCTGTGATACAGATTACACTTTTTTCACGGTTTCCCGTAAACCGCCCCAAAGATGCTTTTGTGCCGTACACCGCGGTGTCACACAAAAAGCTTTCCCCTGCGCGTTTTAGTCTTGCCCGCGCTTTTTCCGACGTATCCTCTGCAATGATAACCAGGTACGCCGTTCCTTCCTTTAAGGCTTTCATGGTTAAATATTCACCCGCCTGCACTTTCCCTGCCTTTTGGGCGATGCTGATAAAATTTAAAATCCTGTCCACGTAAAATGCGCTCCTTTTTTCTGGTTCGTCTATTCGCCTTTTGCTTTTAATGCATCATATACGCAATCCGGAACCTTTGTGCGAAAAGCTCTGTCTAAGGGACGGCGTTTTAAAAATTCAGGCGTATTCAGGCAGGATAAGCAAATGTATGCGCCTCTGCCCTGTTTTTTTTGCGTTTCGTCCACAAAAAAACCTTCCTCATGCTTCACTACGCGAATCAATTCCGACTTTGCGCATTTTTTGCGGCAGAGAATACATTCTCTGACGGGTATGTGTGCTGTCATATGTTATTCCTCCGGCTTAATGTCGATTTTCCAGCCGGTGAGTTTTGCAGCAAGTCTTGCGTTTTGTCCCTCTTTACCGATGGCAAGAGAAAGCTGACCGCTCGGCACAATCACTCTTGCGCTGTGCTCCTCTTCGTTTACCTCACAGCTTACCACCTCAGAGGGGCTAAGAGAAGAAGAGATAAAGGAAACAGGGTCGTCGCTATACTTGATAATGTCGATTTTCTCGCCGCCCAGTTCATCACAAACCACCTGAACACGCGCGCCTCGCGGACCAACGCAGGCGCCAACAGCGTCAACATTTTCGTCATTGGACCAAACGGAAATTTTAGATCTTGAGCCAGCCTCACGGGAAATGGACTTAATTTCCACAACACCGTTTGCGCACTCGGGAACCTCCTGCTCGAAGAGCTTTTTCACTAAGCCCGGATGCGTTCTTGACAGAACAATCTGCGGATTGTTGCCGGAAGCTTTCACTTCTGCTACATAAAATTTCATTCTCACACCGGTCGGATAAACCTCGCCGGGAATCTGTTCATTTACAGGCAAAATTGCCTCAGTATCATTGCCAATCTGTACCGCAATGAATCTTCCTTCATTTTTGGTGATCAAGCCGGTTACCATGGAGTTTTCTCTGTCACGGTAAAGAGTAAGCACCTTGTCGCGCTCCGCTTCCTTGATTCTCTGCACAACAACCTGTTTTGCAGTTTGCGCAGCGATTCTACCAAAGGTTTTGGGGGTAACCTCAAAGTTTACCACATCGCCCAAACTGTATCCGCCGCTGATTTCTGCCGCCTCGCTTAAGCTTAATTCAACGTTTGGGTTTTCTACTTCCTCGACAACGGTTTTCTGCTGGTAAACCTTAATTTCGCCGTTTTCCTTGTCAATGTTTACAACCACGTTCTGTGCGTGACCGTAATTCTTTTTGTAGGCAGTAATCAACGCAAATTCGATGGTCTCGAGCAGTGCGTCCTTACTGATATGTTTGTCTTCTGCAATCTCACTGAGCGCAGTGATAAATTCCTGATTCATTTTTGATTCATTCCTCCAAACAAATTTTAAAATTCAACGGTTAATCTAAGTTGTGATATTTTATCTTGCGGGACGCAAAGTTCTTCTCCGTCGGCGTCTAAAAAAACAGTTCCGTTTTCAAAACCTGTCAGCCGCGCGGTAAATTCTTTTGCGCCGTTTAAAGGAGCAAAGAGTTTTACGTCCACGTTCTTTCCCATACATGCTTTAAAGTGCGATTCATATTTGATTAAGCGGTCCAGACCGGCAGAGGAAACCTCTAAAAGATACGCCTGAGGAATCGGGTCTTTTTCGTCCAGCACGGCTTCTAAGGCGCGACTCACCTTTTCACAATCGTCGATGGAGATGCCGCGGCTGCTGTCTAAAAATACACGAAGCACATAATCGGGACCTTCTTTTTTAAACTCAATGTCCCAAATATCGACTCCTGCCTCTTCGGCGATCGGGCAAAGCAGCGAAAGCACTTCTTTTTCTGTTTTGTTGTATGCCATTTTCTCCTCTCACCTCGTTTTCGCTTTGTTTTTGAAACTTCGGTTACAATGCGAAAGAGTGGGAACATACGCCCACTCTTTCTAACCACAATATCCACAATATACATTATAACAAATGTCGTTTGAAAATGCAAGTACTTTTCATAACATTTTTCCTAAAAATACAATAAAACGTGTCTTGATTCATTTAATTCAATACAACTTACTATATAAATGTACCCAAAACATTGCGGTTCTCAATCGCTTACTGTCTGTGTTTTGCGAAGCATTCGCTGCAGTAAACAGGGCGGTCTTCTTTGGGTTCAAAGGGAACCTGAGCTTCCGCACCGCATTCAGCACAGATTGCAGTGTGCATTTCTCTGTTCTGTCTGATACTGTTTTTTCTCGCGATTCTGCAATCCTTGCAGCGGCTGGGCTCATTTTCAAAACCCTTTTCAGCATAGAATTCCTGCTCACCTGCAGTGAACACAAATTCAGCGCCGCAATCTTTGCATACCAATGTCTTGTCTTCGTACATTGTAAATCCCTCACTTCAAATAAAAAAAATTAAAAATTTATTGAAAGCCCGAAGGCTGACAATCTCTGTTTTTGGGTATTTGCTGTTTGGGGTCTTTGCTATGTTGGGTATTCGCTGTTGGGGTCTTTGCTATTCGCCTGAAATGTACTTCTCCGTTTTTTTCTTAATACGGGAAAGGGCATTGTCGACAGATTTTGAATCTTTTCCTAATGCATCTGCAATTTTTTTATAGGAAAAGCCTTGCAGATAAAGGGCAAGCACCTGAAGCTCAAAGTGGCTCAACAAAGCGCTGATGTCAGAAGCCATTCCTTCTGCATTTTCTTTTTCAATCATAATACTTTCGGGATTGATGTTTTTTAGGTCCACCAAAGAGTCCAGTCTACTATCCTCACGGGCATCACCATCGGACCCATGAATGGAAACATAATAATTTAAAGGCTGATTCTTTTTTCGCGTGGAGGATTTCACAGCAGTTATCATCTGCCGTACCACGCAAACCTCAGCAAAGGTTTTAAAGCAAGCGCGCTTTTGTCCATCAAAGGATTTCACAGCCTTGTAAAGTCCAATGAGTCCTTCCTGCACCAAATCATCCTTATCGGCACCTGCTAAAAAATAGGGACCGGAGCGCAAGCGCACAAAGCTTGCATATTTTCCGACAATGAATTCCATTGCCGCTTCGTCTCCTGCCTGAGCAAGGGAAACAATCTGCTCGTCCGACATCGTTCGGAAAGTATCGTGATTTCTCAAATTCTTCTCATTCCCATTCTTTTCAGACAGTATGCACACATATGTGCATATTGTAATTATATTCCAATTCTTGTCAATCGTCAAGATGTTTTTTTCAATTTCAGTAAAAACCACACACTATTGCGCTTCTATTTTGTTCAAAATGCACAAAAAATAGGGTGGAATCTCTTGTTCAAACTCCATATATGCATCTGTACGTGGATGTGTAAACCCAAGTTTTCCCGCATGAAGAAGCTGTCCTGAAATGCCGTTTGCTTTTGCCAGAATATCCTCTTTTAGCCCATACACCGGGTCGCCTACGATATGCTTGCCCACACTTTTCAGATGCGCACGAATCTGGTGCGTTCTCCCCGTTTCTAAAACACAGCGCAAAAGCGTGTAGCCCCGATAGCGGGTCTGTACATAAAAATGCGTTACCGCTTTCCGCCCATCCTTTGCACCTGCCAACATTTTCTTACGGTCTTTCGGGTCGCGGCCGATGGGTTTGTCTACCGTAAGCTCGTCCCAGCTGACGCCGCCATGCACAAGGCAAAGATATTCGCGCGTCACCGTGTGCGCTTTTATTTGCTCTGCCAGGGAAAGGTGTGCCTTATCATTTTTTGCCACAACCAAAATGCCGCTTGTGTCCCTATCAATCCGGTGCACAATTCCCGGTCGAATTACGCCGTTGATGGCAGATAAACTTCCCTTTGTGTGATACATCAGGGCATTTACCAGCGTTTTATCCGGATTCCCTGCTGCCGGATGCACTACCATACCCTGCGGCTTGTTCACCACAATCAAATCCTCGTCCTCATACAAAATGTCCAACGGGATATTCTGCGGCACAGCATCAAGAATACGAGGCTCGGGAGTTTCGACCCGAACCTCGTCCGCTTCCTTGATTTTATACTTTTTAATTACTTTAGCCCCATTAACAAAAACGCACCCGTCCTCAATCAGCTTTTGTGCAGCTGAGCGGGTCATGTCAAAGTGCTCCGAAAGATATACGTCCAGCCGTTTTCCGCTGTCTGTACTTTCCGCTTGTTTAATCGCCATCAGTCTGCTCCTTTTTTTCATCTTTTCCCTCGAGAAAAAGTACGTACACGGCAAAAAGAATTGCACCGATCGTTACAAAACAGTCCGCCACGTTAAAAATCGGGAAATTGATGAGACGAAAATCAAAAAAGTCCACCACATAGCCCAGCCGCAGGCGGTCAATGAGGTTTCCAAGCGCGCCGCCCGTCAAAAAAGACAAAGATACCGAGAGCCAGACAGACTTTGGTTTTTTTACCGCCATGTACACAACAATTGCAACAATAACAAGTGCAGTAAAGAACGATAAAAGCCATGTATAATCTGCGAAAATCCCGAAGCCAGCTCCGGGATTTTCACAATACGTCAAATGAAATACATCTGTAATAAGCGGGACTGTGTTGACTTTGGTTAATGTTGCAACTGCAAAACATTTTGCAAGCTGGTCCAGTACGGAAATCAAAATTCCAATCACCAAAAACAAGATCAACAAAGAATTAGTCCTCCTTTAAAACGCTTGCACAGCGTGCGCAAAGGGTCGGATGCGCGCTGTCTGTTCCAACGGATTCGCTGAACATCCAGCAGCGTTCGCACTTGTCGCCCGCAGCCTGTGTCACTGCCACCTTGATACCCGTTTCACCTGCATGGCAGCCGTCTTTAGCATCGCTCAAGGGACTTACCTTCACACCGGAAACGATAAAGTATGTCACAAGCTGGTCCGCCTGTTCTTTTAACAAATCATAGATTGCACCGTCGGCATAAATGGTAACGTTTGCGCCCAAAGAATGACCGATGGTTTTTGCAGTTCTTGCGGTTTCCAGCGCTTTGGAAACGTCTGCTTTCACTGCCAAAAGCTGCTCCCACTTTTGCTCAAAGGCTTCGTCATACAGTTCTGGCATGGGTTTGGGCATATCGTTTAAAAGAACGAATTCCTTTTCGTCACCATCAACGTGTGGCATAAAGGACCAGATTTCCTCTGCGGTATACGCCAAAACAGGTGCCAGCAGGCGTACCAAAGCGTCCAGCACTTTGTACATCACGGTCTGAGCCGCGCGGCGCTCAACACTATTTGCCTTTGAAGTGTATAATCTATCTTTGATCACATCTAAATAGAAGTTACTCATTTCCACGATACAGAAATTGTGGATGGAATGCTGCACGATATGGAACTCGTAGTTTCTGTATGCCGCGAGTACCTTTTCCACCAGCTTCGACAGGGAAATCATTGCCCACTTGTCGATTTCTGTCATCTGCTCCACAGGAACCATATCCGTATTGGGATTAAAGTCGTGGATATTACCTAAGATATATCTTGCTGTGTTTCTGATTTTGCGGTAGGACTCGGACAGCTGTTTTAAGATGCCGTCGGAGATACGCATATCCGTTTTATAATCAGCAGAAACAACCCAGAGTCTTAAAAGGTCTGCGCCG
>JAZNIA010000051.1:0-10571 GCA_045577195.1 Congzhengia sp. | reverse complement strand
CCCCTAACAGCTTTTCGAGCCTTGATATAAGGTCGTCTGTACCATCATCTAACCCCTCTGTATCTTCCAAGTCCTCTGTATCCTCTTCTAGTTCTTCGCCGCCCATGTCAAACATGTCGGTTTCCTCTTCCTGCATCATTTCAAGGATTTCATCAAGGCGGTCAGCATCACCTAAAATTGTCAATATCTTTTCGGTGATATAGTCGTTTGGAAGGTATTCAGCCGCTTGTAAAACCACTTGGATTTCCTCGTTCTTGTTAATGATGATTGAACGTGAAAAGCTGATAGTATCATCAATTCCTGCAAGCTCCATGATAGCTTTAAGCGCGGTAATTACTTGAAATTCTATAAGGTCAGTTTTTTCTGATAACGGCTCATAAGCGGCTTTAATCTGTGTAGCCGTTGCCGCGCCGCTTGCTATGCTTTTAACATCAAGAGCCATAGCATCTCTGTAAAGGTCATTCTCAAGCCTTGTGAGGATAGCTTCACGGCTTGCATAAGGCGCTTCTATGCTGTGACTCTGCGCGCTTGCTCCGTCCTGTTCTATGACAGCCGCCTTGACTCTGCGCATGTGATCTAGGAATTTTGCAAGGTCTACATCATCCATGCCGCCCGCGTTCTGAATAGTCCAGTAAATCAAAGAAGCATCGTCTACATCATTTGCAAAGCCACTTTTGATTAAATCATACGCGTCAATCTGCTCTCTGAGTCCGTTAAGAGCCGAAGTATGAGACTTGTTGCTATACATTGGAACAATTGGAAAAGTCGGGTAATTTTCGCCGCTATAAATGGTATCACCATCTGCAATTGTGCTTACAACATTAAGTTTGTAAAATCTTTTTGGTTTTAAGATTTCACCTTTGGCGCTTTTCTTGCTCCATATAAAATCGGTGTATCCGTCAGCCTCAAACAGTGTTGCCCTCAATGGCTTGTCTGCCGCTATCTGCCAAAATCTGACACCCGCTTTTAAACTTCCATCTTCTTCGTCATAAAGCGGCGCAAATTCTTCATACGAAAATACATCTATATGATCTAAATTCCAAAAGCCAAACGCAACGCCCGCAATTCTCGCCTTTGTCGCCCAGTCTTGCATATCAGAATCAATGTTGTCTCCAAGTGCTTGTTTGTTTTCCATTTCGCCAAGAGTAACGCCGTTACCCAAAAGATACTCAATCTCTTGAGTTATGAAAGTGTTAAAAAATCCGCTGCAAAGTTTGTAATTTGCTGAAAAATTATCCGGCACAGCTTGACCGCTCAACGTGTATAAAAGTTTCTGATAGGCTAAAACTGTGGTATTCCGCTTTTCGTAGTACCTCTGAGCGTCAATTGCGTTTTGATATTCAACGCTTGATTTGTGTTCATTGATAATCTGACGGACAAAAGAAAGTATATCCGTACTTTCCTGCTGATGCTTCAATAAATCCTGATAGGTCTTCATTTTCGCCCCTTTCTCTGCTACAAATCATAAATTGCTAAGTTTTCCTCGCGTCCAAGTTTCGGATACATGACACGCATTAAAGAAGCCAAGCTGTCGGGCGCGTCATCATGTTCTGCAACATCTGTATAATCACATATCTGTTCAATGTATTCTTGATCTGTGCCATTTACAAAGATTATATCTTTCCAACACTTTTTAAGGTAGGTTACAATTTTAATGTATTTGTTGGTAGTTTCTGCATAGGTCACGACTTTTAACCCTAATTTCTTTTTCAAATCCCTTGCTACCATGCCCTTGTCTGCGTTAGTTTCATTGTAAAGCTTCGAGCATAGATAATCCTTAAAAAACGTTTCAATCTGATTATAACAATCAAGAACGTTTTTACGCCACATTTTACCCAAAACATATATCTTTCCATCATGTTCTTTTGCAATGCTCAACGCCGTATAATCTGCGCCATCAAAAGCTGAATCAACGTGCATAGTACCATACAATACAAGACCTGTGTCTGCGCCTATCTGTGGATTTAAGAAGATAACATCCTCGCTTGCAATATGCTTTAGCTCGTAGTTTGCCGCAAACAATGAAGGACTCATGCTTTCACGGATTTTTTCAAGTTCTTCCTTACTGATTAACCCTGTCGAATAACAATCAAATTTCTTCGGTTCTGGCATGAGACATGAAGCATCTTCTTTGTGCCAAGGTGTTAAGGTGTTAAATATTTTCCCATCGCGGTTTTTTATATTTTGCAATTCTTGATAAACAAGTTTTATCCGTTCCCGTTCTGCCTGACTTGTCCTATCTTTTATATTAATAATGTCGTCTGTAAATATTCTGTCGAAATGTTTTCCGGTCATGCTTCCAACTGTACCCATTCCAACAAGTTGCGATGTTCCTTTTATATCAACAGACAAATTTGTATTTATTTCGGTTGCCGCTTCTTTTGTTATAATCAAATCTTTTCCGTAAATTACCTGTACAAAAAATCTTGTATGCTCATCTTTTAAGATTTTAGATACTTGTCGAATTATCTCCTTAACATCCTCTTCTGTCTTTCGCAGGAACACCGTTTTAATGTTGGGTAAGAGAAATATATCCATTGATAGTGCAACAGATACACAAGTTGTTTTATATGAACCTCTATGTGCTTCCAAAGTTTCATCTTCTGTACCCTTAACCATGTCAATAATCCATTCATTATGTATTTCTTTTAGTTTATCAAATCCAAGCATTCGTGCATATTCAACGGGTCTTTTTTTAAGAAATTCAATAACCTGGTCTTGTGTCAGCATAAGCGAAGTGGTAACCTCCTGTTTTATTCCGTTTTCCTGTGCAACAACTAACTATTTTAGTTCTGATTAAGCCTGTTTTCCTTGCCGCATCAGCAAAACTTTCATAAACAACACCCGTTTCAATGCAAAGAATACGCTTTCTATGTGGTTGGGCTTCTGAAAGATGTTTTTTCCATTCATCAGTCAGCTTTTTTCCAACCATGTATTTATTACCTTTATGGCTCTCCGCAATTTTTCTTTTCGTTTCTTCGTTTAATGTTCTGCCTTTTGTCCCCCCCAATTCCAAATTATAACCAAATTC
This sequence comes from Congzhengia sp., assembly GCA_045577195.1. Lineage (GTDB taxonomy): Bacteria > Bacillota > Clostridia > UBA1381 > UBA9506 > Congzhengia. Next base: position 7,540 of record JAZNIA010000051.1, on the reverse strand, counting down.
TTTTTCTGTGGTTCTGTATTTTTTAATATACTCTTTCTCTAAATCGTTAATGCAATCTAAAGAACATTCACGGATAATGCGAAAAGCCAAAGAATGACCTTTGTTGTAATCTTCTTGAAGCACTTTTGATTTATGTATATTATGCCTTAATTCATAAAAATGTTGGCGTTTTCTTTGTTTTGCGTCTTTGGTTTGCCCGATGTATCTTTTACCATTTGTTTCATTATAAATTTCATATATTCCAATAGTCATAAAGCGGAACACCCCTTTTTTTTATCTATTATATCATAGGGCGTACCGCTTATCATTTATTATTCCATTATTTTATTTTCTATTTCCTTAACAACATCTTGATTTATTTCTGAAAATATTACATTTTGTTTATCCGTCTGCCCCAGATATTGTTTACTAGCCCAAATCAATGCAGTAGGGTTCTTTTCCATCATTCTGAATTGCGCCCGTCTTATGCTGATTTTGCCAAGCTCTTTCTTTATGGCTGAAACCTCCGCAAAACTTTTTTTGTATGTCCTCTTGCACCATCGTTCAATTGTATCTTCTGAGCATCCGTTTAGCTTGTGATCGAAAAAAGCCGTCACTTCTGCAAGTGAACACTGTATTGTTAGCAAGCTTTCAAAATCATTCTTGTCAATCTGTTTTCTAGGTCTTGCCATAGTCAACACCTCGCTTTCTTCATAAGTCCTTGTATTTTATCTCCCTGTTGCTGTATAGATATTCGTTTCTAAACTGTCCGTTTGTCGTTGCTCCTATAAGGCTCATAACTGATTTTATTTTCAGCTTGAAAAAGCTATCATCCGATATTTCGTAGCTACTGAAATATACTTGATACGGTCTTGATTTCGCCCACTCATAAAATGCTAAAGAATCAAAGTTAGTATTATAATCTTTGCACTTCTTTTCTCCTATCAATTCATAAGGCACATCACAATATACTATATCCCCTTCTGTGTATTCATAGTCCTGATAACTTATGTTATCGACTTCCAACCTCTGCAATGCTTCCAACCTCTGCAATGCTTCCAACTGTGTTAATGCTTGAAGATGTTCAATAGATTGAAGTCTGTCAAGGCTAACATCTTTTCTATCATGTATCATCTTAATAAAATGCACATAAGCAGACCTTCTTTCGATTATCGTTTCATCTAATAAAGCGTGGCAAGCTGAACACTTTAACTCTTCTATACCTTGCCCCCATAAATAACCTTTTGCAGGGCTATTTCCAAAACTCCATATATACGCAACATAAGGGTCTGAATCTTTCAGCCTTTCAAAATCCTCTCTTGTTATAACTCTATGTTCATCGTGATATTTCCCGTTTATCGCATCTATAAACAATGTTGTTATCATCTTGTTTATATCATTGTATAAATAACTATGCCATTTTCCCTTTAACATAGCACAATGAGTTATTGCACCACCGCCACCGAATAAATCGACTAATCTTTCACCCTCTGGCAATATATCAATAATTCTATCTGCTATTCTTGACTTATTCCCTTGATATGGTACACCATAATGAACTTCCTGTTTTTCTATATCCTCAAATAAATCCTCTGTTTTATCATCCTCTTCTGTTTCGTCTGTTGGAAGGTCTAAATCATCTGGCAAGCCCCAATCAATATCAAAATCAAGAAAATCAAGGTCGTTTAGTTCGTCCTGCAAGAAACCAAAATCCCATTCTGACAGTTCAGCACTCTTGTTGTGCATGATTGCGTACTCTCTGCGTTCTTTATCGGTCAAATGGTCTAATCTGATAACGGGTACTTTTGACAAGCCTAACTTTTTGGCAGCTTCCAATCTTCCGTGACCCTCAACAATAATGTTTTTCTTGCTCCAAATGCCTATTGGGTCATTAAAGCCGTACTTTTCAATGCTTTTTGCTATCTGTGAAACGTCATAATCAGCGTGTTTTCTTGCGTTCTTCTCGTATGGTTTCAATTCATCAATAGACATATAATCAATTTCAATGTTGCTTTTATTATCTTTTTCCATGCGTTAAACACCTCTTTTTATCTATATTTTACCATAAAACGTGCTTTAATTCATTTAAAACGGCTCTTTTTGAGCCTTAATTTGCGCTTCATTTCTGCTATTTTTACGTTTTTTCCATTTCTACTCCCTTTTATTTATTTTTTATCTATATTTTAACATTTATATGCAAAAAAAGAAGCGCCCGCAGTAAGTCAATACGGGCGCTTCTTTGCCAGATAAATATTAAACTTGGGGGGTGTTTGTAACCACCAATGCACACTAATTACATTATAGCGTTATTTTTTGAAAAAGCAAGTGCCGCCGCTAGTCGTTCTTTACACTTTGCGTCTGCCTTTTCAGCTTCTTTTTTTGCCTTGATCTTCATCCATCTTCTATGCTCATATTCTTTGAACTTTTCGGGATTTTTAGCCCTATATTCTCTTTGATAACTGTTTATTTTCTCTCTTTTGCTTTCGGGCGGCGAGCCGATACAATCATCAAACTTGCAATTAAAGCAATCCCCATTACATTTCATTCATCCTTAAACCTCTCTTGAATACGATTTTGTTTGATCTGCGTCCAAGTCTGAACGTTGCTGTCCGATATAATAAATGCTTTTGATAACTCATTCATGCATATGCAAACATCCGCGGTTTCTTCCTCAAGATTTGCAAGGATTTCGTGAAATGGCTTCGGTGTTGGGTTTTCCGCTCTGATGTAACGTGCATATTTCAAACACGCCTTTGCAAGTTCAACACATTCTTCTGCCGTCTGTTCAAGCATTGCCGCCTTTCCAATTTTTTCAATTATCATTCTTCACCTCTTTTTCGTATTCTTCTATCACGGGTTGCCAAATTTCTTCTTCTCCTTTTTTACGCGCTTCTTTTGCTTCTTCCAAACTATTATATGTCCCTAAATTATACTCTTTTCCACTTAAAAAAATTCGTGCATGGTATTTTTTGTGAATTTCATCAAAAGTTACACCTCTGACCCCTGTTCTATGTCCTTTGCAAACTTTGTTAGTTAAACTATAAATCCTTGTTCCTTTATAGCACGTCTTTTTTGGACCTTTATCTGATATTTTTTCAAAATTTAGCCTATTTAAACATCCACAACTTTTTGTATTTCCTCGTGTTAAATTAGTTCCCATTACTTTAACAACTTTTCCACATTCACATTTGCATAGATAAACTACTGCAATACCTCTTCTTTCTTTCGTTCTTTCTATGACAGTCAATTTTCCATACTTGCAACCTGTTAAATCTTTCTTTGGTTTATATTCTGTCTTACATCCACATGATGTTGTTATCCCTCTTTTAAGTGATGTTCCTGCAATTTCTTTTATATTTCCACAAGCGCATCTACACACCCATTTAATATCTTTTGGTTTACCGTCTTTACCTATATAGTTTCCACCTCGTTTAATGACTGTTAGGTTTCCGAATTTTTTTCCTGTTAAATCAATAAATTTCATTCTTTCTTCACCTCATTCTCTTTCATCTTGTCAAAGCTCTACCTTACAATCCTTGTAGCCCTGCTCATAGCCTTTATTAAAAGCATCATCCAAAACTGTTTTCTGATGGCGTTTCATGCCTTCTAGTACTGCGTAATTCTTCATTTGTTACTCCTATTATATTCTTCAAAAGTTGGACACTTCCAAAACACAAATCTATTGTTTACCCACCGTTGCAATTTCTTTAGTTCGTGACCTCTTGGAAGGTGTTCTTTATCATAAAGCATTACATATGGTGCATAACCGTTATCTCTAAGCCATCTTATACGGTATAAATCCTGCTCAAGAACTCTTCTTTCATGATCTCCGCAAAGCACATAGACTTGAAGATTATGTGGATGTATCTTACTAGCTTTCCTAAACTCTAAGAATCTAGGTTGTATAAGGTCTTTATCCTCATATCTATCCCATGCAAAGTGTATAGAATCTATTTTAATTTTAGATAACATTTCAGCTTTATCAGGAGTCATCATCCTTATATCAAGACCTTGGTTGAAATCCACACGCGCCTTACTGTCTATGAGTTGTTGGAGTAAGTCTTTCCAATCCGGGCAAGCAAGAATGTTAGGATCACATAGAACAATATGCTTTTGTCCATTCCAAAACTCTGATAAATCGGCAACCTTATGTGAACATTTACCTTCCTTTGGTGCTACATGGCAGAAGCTACAACCTCTTGGACAGCCACGCGTCAAAAATCCATAAGCAGTATCTTTACACCCAGGATAAATACTATAATCAGGATAGATATGTTCTATTTCATCAGATAAAGGAATATCCTTAGACTTATCATAGATTTCTTTACCATCAACTAGAGAAATAGCGTATCCTGTACCACCCCGGATAATTTTATCTGCATCAATAAAATACTCATAATCTGGCGTAAAGCTAAATACCTTGCTCACGTAAACGATATTCATATGACCACTAAACATTGGTTGATACCATTCTACAGAGTCGCCTTTTGCCTTATGCCATGCAGATATTTTCATAAGCGGAAGGTTTGGAAAATTATGTCCATCCACATCTATCAATCCAATTTTCATTACCTCACCTTGTTTGATTGAAAATCACTTTTTCTATTTCTTTTTTAGCTTCTTTTCTTGTCATTCCTTATCCTCTCCTGTGGCTCACTTTCTGACTTAATATTTTTAAGTCGTTCTCGCAAGTAAGTTATATCTTCTTCAAGTCTGTTTAGATACGCATTATAGGTACTTGTAACTGCATCTATTCCTTCTTTGCGCCCTTCTTCATACCCTTCTCTATAAGACTTATCTTTTATGTATTTTTCACGGTTCATTTATCCTCACTTCCTGCCTTGTCAGCTTCGATTACTTTATATTCTTTTGCCACCCTGTCAATTTCTTCCTTATTCTGCAAATATAAATTTTTGAAGAAATCGAATGTTTGTTTCGCCGGATTTTTCACTTTATTATCCTCACTTCTTACACCCGACTTAAATTCAAAGCGCTTAATATCATAACTCAATGCTTTTATCGCACTATCACGGCTTATACAATCTAAGTCATTCTTAGTAGTTGGCTCTAGCTCTAGTGCTTTGATTGCCATATCAAGTGCTTCAATGTCAATATTATCAAGTGGAACTGTAATAGTATCTTCTTCTCCGTGACATGTTATATAAGTGCCAATAAGTGCTTTAATCATGGTTATTGCTTCTTCTCTTGTCATTTACTACCTCACTCATTTTAATCAGCATAAACCGTATTTCCACAAGTAGGACATTTGCATTTATAACCCGGTAAGCCATCATGCATCACTTCCATTTGTGAGCTTCCAAAATACTCGGTTTTATCAGCTTCAAAGATACAGCCGCATTTTTCACATGTGAATGTCTTTGTATATTTCGGTAAAATACCAGGCTTAATAATATTCATTCTTCCCACCTCAATTTCTGACCACAGTTAGGACAATACTCACACCCCCAATTTTCAGAGTCCTCTTCAAATTCATGCTCGCAGTTCGGGCAAAACGCCGTGTCATAGACTATTGCACCATCTGCGTATCCGTCGCCTTCATAGCGTACTGCTTTAGCTTCGTCTTTCTCTCTAAGGTTTTTCAGCTCTTTCAACCATTTCGCAAGTTGCTCGTGCTCTTCTCCACATTCCCCACATTCTATCGCACTTTCTGTATCATGCACAGCTACGCATTCTTGATACTCGTATCGTTTTTCTTGTGCCACTTCTTCACAATGTCTTATAGCTCCATCAATCGTCATTTCCACCCTCACTTTCGGTCGAAATATCCTTAATCGCGTCTATCTTATTTGTCTCATTAAGAGGATTGATAGATTCGAGATATTCAGTCAATGTCATGCCTCTTTTTTCTGCTTCTTTAGTCCACTGTTCCGTTTTTTCTATGATTTTATCTCTGTTAAAAATCATGTACATCCATAAATTGTTCCGTTCTTCGTCTGTCAAGTTTTCAAAAATATTATCTGCCATATTTATTCTCGCTCCTGTCTGCTTCAATTAATTCCCGTATTTTCCTAACGGTTTCCATACTTACTCTGTGAAGTTTGCTTGCGACGGGGCATTTCTCGCCATTCGTATTGATGAAATTGTGAAAGCTATTCTTGTTACCTCGCCTTAGTTCTTCATCTACTGACCAAACAGCTATATAATATTTATTCATTTTTCGCTCCTTTCTGCTTCGATGATTGTTTTTGCTTCATCAATTTCATCTACAAAATCTGATGGTTCATAATCATTCATGCCCCATGAATAGACTTTTTCTCGTAAAGCATCTAAATCCCCCAATCTTCCGTGTCCTTTTGGAAGCGGTGTGCCATGAAATACAGCAAACACGACACGTTTTATCAGCTGTGCATTATCCAATAAAGCTAGTCCCTTGCCTTTCAAACGCCTGTCAATTTCCTGTTTGTCCTTTTCGTCTATGTTAATTAGTATTGTCATATATCCAATGCCCCGTCTTAGGCTGTGGTGAGACATTTGACAATGCTTCAATTGTATCAATGCTCTCTTGCATAGCGTCATTGGCATCTGAAAACATATTCCACTTGTCTTTCAGCACTTCAAGTACCGCCTGCCTGCTGATAGCATCCTCACAAGGCTCTTGCTCTAACGTATCTATCCCATCAATAAGTGCGGAATATATATGATATGGAATGACATCCAGATTTCTCTGTTCTTCTACATAATCTCTTAATTCTTCTCTTGTCATTCTTCTGCCTCATCACTAATCTTGCGATAAATTGCTATTATCTCAGTAAAATCCAAATCTATGATTTTATTTTCTTCAATCCCTTCAAAATGGAGATTTACAACTCTTCCTGTTGTAGTATCTCTTTCAGTATTTACACTATCACATTTTACAGATAGTTCTTTACCATTCCGGAATAATATGGTTATTGTCATTCATTCCACCTCACTTTTATGTAGATCAACCCCATTGGGAAGCCATTGCCTTTGCTATTCCCGGGAAAGTTTTACTCCTTACTCTTGCTCTTTCCTCTGCTGGTAAGTGCCAAGCGTCCGCGAACCATTTAGGTTGTCTTTTCTTCTTTCCTGTTTTACCGTCTACCCACTCAAACCATTCCAATTCAGGTTGTACTTTAACTATCGGCTCTAATGGTTTTACACCCTTTTCCCATAGGCAAGTTTGTTTAGAATAGTTATCTCCGAACATCCACGGATGAATTATTTGTGTTGGCTTTTGAGGTAAATTGAATTTTTCTGCAAGATCTGGAAAATATTTAGGAATATAATCTCCGCTTATAATTCCCACTGGATTTTCAATAACAACTTTTTCACACTCTAATTCAAGAAAATTGCCAAAAAACTCAATGCCCTCTCTTTGTCTGCCATCAGTCCTTTTCGTTTCAAACCATGCAGCACCGCTTACCGCTAAATGTGTGCAAGGTGGAAACGCAATTACCATATCCCATTTTGGTACGTAATGGCTCATACCATCCATTGTTATGAATTGCCCCCCCTTTCAATACTTTCAACACATCACCATATATATGCCACTCGGGATGTCCCCCCGAACATTCTTGTA
>JAZNIA010000050.1:0-13197 GCA_045577195.1 Congzhengia sp. | reverse complement strand
ATGCTGATAATCGTTTCAAGATTACAAAGCATGTATATCACAGGCACGGAAAATACTGCGAGTAAAATTAAATCTGCGTAAAACACAGAAGTGTAATAGACGTTTGCTTTTTGTACATTCCCTTTGTGGAGTTCAATTGTTACAAATCGACCTGCCATTGAGTTGATAACACCAACCAAAAGCGTTGCATAGCTTACGAAATTATTCGCAAGTTGAACATAGCCGTTTGCCTCTACTCCGATATGTTTAACAATATAAGGTGACAAAAAGAAACTAATCACCATATTTGTAACAAATACGATTATGCTGCTTATTAAATTGACAGCAATTTGGTTTCCCCTTGATAATCCCTTTATCTTCAACTATGATTTCCTCCACACCATCTTATCTACAATGCCGGTATAACTCTGGATAATTTTCACAACCTTTGTGGACACGTTTTCTTCCACATAGTCCGGAACGGGGATGCCAAAATCTTTGTTTTGGTTCATTGCCACTGCAACATCTACCGCCTGGAGTACCTGCTCCGTTTTGATGCCCGCTATCACGAAATTGCCTTTATCCAGCGCCTCGGGGCGTTCAGTACTTGTGCGGATACATACAGCAGGGAACGGGTTATCTACCGACAAGAAAAAGCTACTTTCTTCCGGCAGAGTTCCGCTGTCTGATACAACAGCAAACGCATTCATCTGCAAATGGTTGTAATCATGAAAGCCCAAAGGTTTATTCTGAATCACTCTTTTATCAAACTGGAAGTTTCGCTTTTGTATAAACTTCGCACTTCTGGGATGACAGGAATAAAGAATCGGCATATCGTACTTCTCTGCAATTGCATTGACTGCGGTCATCAGACTAAAGAAATTTTCTTCTGTGTCAATATTCTCTTCTCGGTGTGCAGAAAGAAGAATGTATTTTCCCTTTTCGAGACCAAGCTTGTTTAAGACATCGCTTTGCTTGATCTTTTCAAGATTGCTGTGCAGAACCTCCGCCATCGGCGAACCTGTCACGTATGTTCTCTCTTTTGCAACGCCCTCTTGGTTTAAATACCGTCTTGCATGCTCACTATAGCATAGATTTACGTCCGAAATATGGTCTACAATGCGTCGATTTGTTTCCTCCGGTAAACATTCATCAAAGCAACGATTTCCAGCCTCCATATGAAAAATAGGAATATGGAGACGTTTTGCTGAAATGGCTGAGAGACATGAATTGGTGTCTCCTAAAACCAAAAGTGCATCCGGTTTTTGTTCCGCCATCAATTTATAGGATGCAGAAATGATATTTCCAATTGTTTCTCCTAAATCACTTCCGACTGAGTTTAAGTAATGATCCGGCGCACGAAGCCCTAAATCGTCAAAGAAAATCTGATTGAGTTCATAGTCATAATTCTGACCGGTATGCACTAAAATCTGGTCAAAATATTTGTCGCACTTTTTAATTACAGCCGATAGACGGATAATTTCCGGTCTTGTACCGACAATCGTCATCAGTTTTAGTTTCTTGCTCATCGTTACACTTCCTCAAAGTAAGTATCGGGTTTTGCGGGGTCAAAACACTCGTTGCACCACATAAAGGTTACAAGGTCTGTTTCTCCCACATTCATGATATTATGGGTATAACCCACAGGAATATCTACTACTTCTATTTTATCTCCGCTCACGCGGTATTCTATCACTTCATCTGTGCCGATTTTGCGGAACTGAATCAATGCCTTACCGCTGACCACAACAAACTTTTCATTTTTTGTATGGTGCCAGTGGTTTCCCCTGGTAATACCGGGCTTTGATATGTTCACCGAAAACTGACCTCGATCCGGCGTTCGAATGATTTCTGTAAAGGAACCTCGATCGTCTACATTCATCTTCAATGGATAGGAAAAATCATCCTCTGGCAGGTAGCTTAAGTATGTACTGTAAAGCTTTTTCTCAAATGTGTTATCCAGTTTCGGAACCGAAAGTGTATTCCTGCTCTCCTTAAAAGAGTACAGCAATTCAACAATTTCGCCAAGCTTTACGGTGTGAACCATCTCAACTTCGCAAAATTCATTTTTTCGGTTCTCTTTTCCACCAATGGCACGGATAATCTCTGCAGTCACATCGTCAATATAAACAAGATTTAATAGTACCTCAGGATCATTCACGGTAATTTCCAAATCACGGGCAATGTTATGGCAAAAGGTTGCAACTGCGCTGTTATAATTCGGTCTGCACCATTTCCCAAATACATTCGGCAAGCGATACACCAAGACATTAACGTCGTTTTCTTTGCCGTAATCCATCATCAGCTGTTCTCCCGCCCGTTTTGATTTTCCATAGGGCGTGTCCCCCGCCGCATGAATGGAGGAAGTAATCAAAACAGGTGCTTTGTTTCCATGTTTTTGCAAAAGGGCTAAAAGCTCAGAGGTAAAACCAAAATTGCCACGCATAAAGTCGTCATCATTTTCTGTGCGATTCACACCTGCCAGGTGACATACAAAGTCACAATCCTTTGTATAAACATCCAACAGCTCTTTCGGTGTGTCTACATCATACTCATATAGTGTGAGTTCCTCCGTTAAACAGGAGCTTTTCGTTTTTCCAAACTTGATGTTGTTCAGCTCCGAAATCAGATTTTTTGCAACAAATCCCTTGGCGCCCGTAATTAAAATTTTCAATTCAATTACCCTCTTTCGCCTGCAATTCTTCCTGAATATATTTTAAGGCGAGCATTCTTTCCTTGACTTCTTCCACGTCTAAAACCTGTGTGTTATTCGAGTTAAATTCCGTAAGCGTTACCCGTTCTTTGTTACCGTCATTAAAGTATTTGTCATAGTTTAGGTCGCGCTTATCTGCAGGAACCCGATAGAAGTTGCCCATGTCAACCGCGTGGGCGCACTCTTCGTTGGTAAGCAAGGTTTCGTACATCTTTTCACCGTGACGGATACCAATTACCTTGATGTCATCCTTATTTCCATCAAACAAATCGCAAACTGCTTCTGCCAGCGTCTCAATTGTAGATGCTGGGGCTTTCTGTACTAAGATGTCACCGGAATCGGCATTTTCAAACGCAAACAGAACCAAATCAACCGCTTCCTCTAAGCTCATAACAAATCTTGTCATGGTAGGTTCAGTGATGGTAATCGACTTTCCGCTTTTAATTTGTTCAATCCAAAGCGGAATCACGCTACCTCTTGAGCACATGACGTTTCCGTAGCGCGTACAGCAAATTAAGGTTTTGTCCGGAGAAACAGTCTTTGATTTTGCAACCGCGACCTTCTCCATCATAGCTTTAGAGGTACCCATAGAATTTACGGGATACGCCGCCTTGTCTGTCGAAAGACAGATGATCTTTTTAACACCTTCATCGATTGCCGCCGTAAGAACGTTTTCTGTTCCCAATACATTCGTTTTCACCGCTTCAATGGGAAAAAACTCACAGGAGGGTACCTGCTTTAACGCCGCTGCATGGAAAATGTAGTCTACGCCATGCATTGCGTTACGAACACTTTGAATATCGCGCACGTCTCCAATATAAAATTTAATTTTATGGGCATATTCGGGATATTTGGCCTGATATTCATGCCGCATATCGTCCTGTTTTTTTTCGTCTCTGGAAAAAATTCTGATTTCACCGATTTCGGTTGTCAGAAAACGGTTTAAAACCGCATTTCCGAATGAACCGGTTCCGCCTGTAATTAGCAATGTTTTATTCTGAAACATGGTCGTTCCTCCCATATTTTATTCCATTGTTTAGCAAATCCATAAGCTGGTTTGCAACGTATTCAGGTGTCGATGTATGATACATTCTTTGAACATCTTCAAAGGAAACCCTTTTACCCTTAGATGACTTGCAAAACGTCTCAAACACTTCCACTGTTTCTTTTTCGATTCCGTTTGGTTCAAAGAGATTCAGCGCATAGGGATATTTTTGCAGATACGGAACCGTTAAACAATTCTCCACTTTGCAAAGGTTCACAATCGGCTTCCCGGTACTGATATAGTCAAAGATCTTGCTCGGAAGCTGATTTTGCACTGCGTTTCCGATATTAATTAAAATGTCTGCATCATGCATAATGCGAAACGCCTCATCTAGCGAAACTTTCCCTATAATCTGGAGCCTGTCCTTTAATTTTTCTTTATAATATTCAAAATTGATTTCCTTGCTTTCTGTACTGATTCCTCCAACAATGTAAAATCGTATTAAGGAATCAGACTCTAGCAGAAGGTCTAAAAAATATTTCGGGTTTCTGATATTTGCATAGATATAACCGGTAAAGACACAGTTGATATATGCAGGGTCAAACACGATCATTGTATTTTGCTTAGAATCCGTCCGCTCTGTGACGTTTGGAAATTCACACACAACCGCTTTATCGAGATGACGACTGAGCTTACAGGAAGAAAATTCTTTTTGCATTTGTTGTGTGATAACAATTCCGTCTGCACGCTCTAGAAGTTTATTCTCTAGGCGACACTTTTGTCGAAATGTACCTTTTTCTCCCTTGTTGAATGAATACGGGTCAAAATAATAGGCATACCATCTTGCCGAGGTATGTTTTTTCAGTTTCCACCCAAGATAATGGTTTGACATCATTGCAGATACACTGATAATGCAATCAAATTCCTCTTGTTTTGCCAACGACTTCAGCGCACGATAACTGTTCTGTTCTGTAAAAAAATATGCAATGCGTGGAGGTAATTTTAATTTTAAAACTGCCTTGACAAAAAAATATGAAATCATACCGGATATTTTTTTTAGTCCGTGCTCTTTTCGAAAAATACGGATTAAATTTTCACGAAATGACACAAACACATCCCCCGTATTGTGATCAATAGGATATGTCTTCACGCAAGCGTCACCTTGGCACACCTCTCCAACGTCCATATGGGCAACCGAGATGTCAATATTGTGACACATCTTATGAAATATGTTACTGAGGCAATTTGAAATTGCATTATTGGATAGATAATTTGAAGTGATAAATAAAACCTTCATGTTGCCTCCTGACATTTCGTAATTTTCTCCATTGTATGCATCTAAATTTTATTATATAACATAAAAAAACAAAAGTCAACAACGATGTTTTTCCGCGCGGTTATGCATGTTAAGTTGTTTTACAAAACATTATTTTGTTATACATTTTTTGCTTTGAATCGCATAAATCGTCCGTGCTAGAAGTTTGTCCGGCAGGATATGACGAAGAAATACTGCGACCTTCATCAATGTCCCCGGGATAATGACTGTTTTTCCCGAAAACAACTTTTTAATGGCATATTCCGCCACATCACGGCTCGTTAAAATAATCCCTTTCCCCATCTTTTCCATTCCAGTGCCAAAGCTTACCTTTGCCACAGTTCCAAACTCTGTATGCACAGGACCGGGACACAAGACACCAATGGTTACGCCGCTTTTTTTGCGCCGAAGTTCTTCAGAAAGTGCCTGCGTCAACCGAAGCACATAGGATTTCGAGGCATAATACGCCGAAAACAAGGGACCTGGAAAGAAGGCTGCTAAAGAGGCAACATTTAAAATATATCCGCTACCACGCTTGTGAAATTTTTCTGAAATCAGTTTGGTCAAAATATGTACCGCGCGAATATTCGTATCAAGCATGGAAAGTTCTGTTTCCAAATCTGTTTCATGAATGCTTCCGAACACACCGAATCCGGCATTATTAATAAATACATCTGCCTCTTCTGCTTGCTTTGCAATCGCATAACAAGCATTTATATCCGTTACATCCGCACAAAACACTTCTACTTCTGTTCCGAGTTCCTCCTTAAGTCTTAAAAGACGGTCCTCGCGTCTTGCAACTGCGATAATATCATAACCTTGCTCGGACAAAACGTGTGCCATGTCCCAGCCGAGACCTGAGCTGGCACCTGTAATCAACGCTTTCATCAGATTTCCCTCCGTTTTCTTTTTTGATTTTTTAACCCAGCAACACATCAAATATTAACATAATACAAAATCCCACCAAAAGTGCATAGGTTGCACCTCGTTCGCTGCCATGCGCATGCGTTTCCGGAATCATTTCGTCACTGATGACATAAAGCATGGTTCCTCCTGCAAATGCAAGGGCAAAGGGAAGAATTGCTGAAGATACGCTTACTGCTAAATACCCAATAAACGTTCCAACCACCTCAACCAAACCGGTAATAAGCGCACAAAAAAAGGTTTTACCGGGTGATACACCGGCTGCAAGCATAGGTGTAATAATGACCATACCCTCCGGAATATTTTGAAGTGCAATACCACCGGCAATCAAAAACGCCTGCGCAACATTTTCAGATGCAAAGCCGACGCCTGCGGCAATTCCCTCTGGAAGATTATGAATGGCAATCGCCGTGACAAACAAAAAGACCTTGCTCAGTTTTGCATGATTATGTCTCTCAATGTCTACGCCAACCAGTTTGTGCAGGTGAGGCACCAATTTATCAATCAGATTCAGGCATAAAGCGCCTGCAAAGATACCGATAATCGTCAATATAAGCCCTGATTTTCCACCGTATTCAACAGAGGGCAAAATCAGCCCCAGAACAGCTGCAGCAAGCATAACACCGGCTGCAAAGGAAAGAACAATATCAGAAAATTTATGCGATATGTTTTTGAACAAAAAACCAATGAATGCCCCGAAGACTGTTGCACCGCCAACACCCAGTGCTGTAAGTAGTACCAAATTCATAAACATCTCTCCATATCATGAATTGACAAAAAAGATACAGGAAGAGTTCCTGTATCTTTTTTATAAAACTTTATTTAAGAAATCAATTGTTCTCGGGTGTTTTGGCTCAGAAAAAATCTCTTCCGGTTTTCCTTCCTCTAAAATGACACCCTCGTCCATAAACAGCACACGGTCTGCCACTTCTCTTGCAAAACCCATTTCATGGGTCACTACTACCATGGTCATACCGTCTTTCGCAAGTTGTTTCATAACACTCAGCACTTCGCCGACCATTTCCGGGTCTAAGGCACTAGTCGGTTCATCAAAGAGCATAATATCAGGCGACATTGCCAGTGCTCTTGCGATAGCGACTCTTTGCTTCTGTCCGCCCGAAAGCTGAGACGGAAAACTTTCTGCTTTATCGGACAAACCAACCGTTTCCAAAAGACGAATTGCATTTTTTTTTGCTTCTTCTCTGGAGGCTTTTTTTAGGTCTACAGGGGCGAGCATCAAATTCCGCAGCACATTCATATTTGCAAAAAGGTTAAAATGCTGAAACACCATGCCGATATTTTCCCGCACCTTGTTTATATTAATCTTTTTATCGTTAATTCGGTAGTCATCCACAACAATTTCGCCGGATGATGCATTTTCCAACTTGTTCAAACAACGAAGAAATGTAGATTTACCTGATCCGGAAGGACCGATAACACAAACAACTTCTCCTTCAAAAATATCAACAGAAATGCCTTTTAAAACCTCATGTTTACCAAAATTTTTTGTTAAATTTTTTACATGAATTTTGACATTATTATTTTTTCTGGTCACGGCGCAATCTCCTTTCCAATGCATTTGCAACCTGCTGCAACGCTAAAATAACAACGAGGTACATTACGGCAACAATGCCCCACATCTCAAAGGATTTAAACGTAATTGCAATAACGTTTTGCGCTTTGTTAACCAACTCCGGAAAGCCGATAACCGACAAAATAGATGTATCCTTTAGTGTAATGATGAATTGATTCACTATGCTGGGAATCATATTTTTAATTGCCTGCGGCAGAACAACGCGAAACATTGATCTCCAGTAGGAGAGCCCTACGCTTCTTGCTGCTTCCATCTGACCGGGATCGATGGACTGAATACCCGCACGAATGATTTCCGACATATAAGCGCCGCAGTTTAAAGCCAAGCAAATCGTACCTGCCTGCAATGCGGACAACGTAAACCTTACACCAAATAGTGTCCTTAATCCGTACGGTACCCCGTAAAATACAAAGAACGCAAGAACAATCATCGGAACACCGCGAATCAAATTCACGTATATTACAGAAATTATTCTGGTAATTTTATTATTTACAACGCTGGCCAGTCCAAAGATAACACCTAAGATGCAACCAAAAAACAGACCGCACAAAGCAAGCAGTAATGTTTGCCCCATTGCGGCCAACAAAAGCTGACCATATGTAGTAATAAGTTGAACCATGAAGAAATAGCCCCCTATACAGTACATAAGGGCATCGGTTTACCCAATGCCCTTACCATTCGTTGCTTAGCCGAGATATTTTGCAATAATCTCGTCATATTTTCCGTTTGCACGAATATTCTTAAGACCTGCATTGAAAAGGTCGATCAGTTCCTGATTCGCAGAATCAAAAATCGCAAAACCGTACTGTGCGGGTTCGTTTTCTGTACCTTCAATAAACTTCATATCGAGTTCGCCGATTTTAATGTTGTACTTCAGAATCGGTGTGTCATCCAGACAAGCGTCAACCTGACCGCCGGTAACTGCCTGATACATATCGGGAGATGTGGAGAAGGTTACCACTTCAAAGCCATACTGATCTTTGATGCTCTCCGCATACTGATTGCTCATAGTACCGTTTTTCACCGCTACCTTTTTGCCCGCCATATCAGCAAAGCCTGCGATCGCAGAATCGGTTGCAACTGCCATACCCTGCGTTGCATCATAGTAACCGTCAGAGAATGTCCAGCCGTTATTCTTTCTTTCGTCTGTAATAGAAGCACCGGCAATCATGCCATCAGCCTGACCTGCCTGGCAAGCAGCGATTGCTGCATCCCAGCCGATGTACTGTAAGTCGTAGGTAAAGCCCTGATCTTCAGCAACTGCTGCTAAGATGTCCATATCAATACCAACAATGTTTCCGTCAGCATCCTGGAATTCAAAAGGACTAAAGCCCTTGTCTGTTGCAATCACAAAGTGTTTACCTTCCTGTGTGTCTGTTCCGCCGCAAGCTACCAAGCCGAGGCAAAGTACCGCTGCAAGAAATGCGCATAAAAGTTTTTTCATTCTTCATACCTCCATATAGTGTTAAAATTAAATACTTGTTTATTCTGTTTGCCGCTATGCCAAGTGCATTGCTCACGTGAAATTTCTTTGAGAAACTCCCCTGTTTGAAGCTTCGCGACGTGTTAGAACAAAACGCTTACTTGACATTCGCAAATAAGAATATATCTATTTTAGCACATATTTCCTAACTTTTCAATACTTTTTTTTGAAATGTACAAAAAAACGGTAAATATCTATTAAAGATGTTTACCGTTTCCTGAATGTACGCAAACTCTGCGAACCTATTTTTAATAATCGTCACTGACAGATACAGGCGGTACAAGCAAAAGCTCTGGATTTTTCATATAGTGCTTAAAGAGTTTAATCGCAGAAGAAAAATAATATCCGTCACAGATGCGCTCGTCCAGCACAAGCCGAATGTTAATTACGTTTTTGCTGCTGACGCTGCCGTCGCTTTGCAGTTCGCGTACAATCTCTTTTTTGCCGATTGCAAGAAAGACAGAGGTTGTTCCAAATTCGTAAAGATGGTGATACACAGGGTTTAAACCAATTGAACCGACGTTTGTGACAAAAATACTGGAATGAAACGGGCTGACACGGTTAATGATTTTCGGCATTTTCCCGATTGCATCTAAACTCCGAAGCAGCCAAACAACAAATTTTTTCGTAAAGCCCGGAAGCAGATTTACCAGACGAACGGTTATCTCTGTTTGATTTCCCTTGGCATTTTCGTCCTCCGCCTTTGCCTCACTAACTGCCTCATGAAACTTTTTGGCAATGTCAGAAAGTGTGTCGGTCGGCTGAAATTCCGGCATGACCAGTGCTTCCTCTGCATCCTCATGCATACTTTTCTTCACTGTGAGCGATGCACGCAAATAGTTTCTTGCATATATCTTCCGTCCGCTGACAAAACGATTTAGCCTTGGCTTGAGCACCATGGTTCGAATTGCCGCAGCCACAAACAAATGATATGCAGATAAATTTGGAATATCTTTTCGGTGCTCCACAATAAACGAACGAAGGCCAGATATGTCAATCTGTTCCTCGAAAAACACCTGACTATCAAGACGCGAACGCATAATATGCGGAATAATTTCAAATAGCGGGTCCTGATTCTTTACTCTATAACCATCGTATCGGTCGCCAAAGCGACGCTTTCTTGTAGTTGTTTTGTTCATCATGTCCCCCGTATACTGCCCTTGTTGGCACTATTTTTCTCTTATCTACATATTTTAACATAATTTTACATTTTTTTCAATAGATTTTTCCAGTTTTTTTAATGTAATTTTTTCCACTTGCGTTGCACTTGGTGAGTAAATGTGATACAATAAATTATATTTTATTCTGGAGGCTGACATGAACTTATATTTTGCTCCCATGGAAGGCGTTACAACATATACATACAGAACTGTGCACAATCGTATTTTCGGCGGGTGTACAGCATATTTTGCGCCCTTTATCACGCCCAGTGACAATGAGCGTGTGAGCATCAAAAGTCTTCGGGATGTGATGCCTGATAAAAATAAGAATTTTAACCTCAAGGTGCAAGTCTTAACCTGTCAAGCAGACGCTTTTCTGCGTTTTGCCGAACGGGTAAAGGAACTGGGGTATGACGAAATTAATTTAAACCTTGGCTGTCCCTCCTCCACCGTTGTAAAAAAAGGGCGCGGCGCAGCATTTTTAGCTGACCCCGAGGGGCTCATACATTTCTTTGAAGAAGTGTTTTCAAAAACCAACATAAAGGTTTCCGTAAAAACCCGCATCGGTTTTTCTTCCAAAAAAGAGCTTTCACGCCTGATGGAGATTTTCAACAGTTTCCCCATTGACTCTTTAACCATCCACCCCAGAACACGAGAAGATTACTACAAAGGAATACCCGATATGTCATCTTTTGAAGAAGCATACCGTTGCTCAAAAAACCAAGTGTGCTATAATGGAAACGTGTATTCCCCCGCTGATTTTACTGACATATGCGAACGATTTCCAAATATAGAGGGTGTGATGATTGGAAGAGGTGCTTTAAAAAATCCAGCAATCTTCCGCGAAATCCGCGGGGGAAAACCTCTATCTACAGAGGAGTTGATTCAGTTTTCCAATGAACTGGAGACGGCATATCTACCTGTTCTTGGCTCAGAGGTTTACACCATTCATAAACTGAAAGAAATCTGGCTGCACATTATGTTGAACTTTCCGGAAGAAAAGAAAATATTAAAAGCAATCAAAAAGGCAAACAAGCTTTCCGAACTGCAAAATGCCGTCTGCTGTTTGTCCCAATTATAACAAAAGGTCGCGGCGCCGTGTGATTTACGGAGCCGCGGCCTCTATCATATCTATTGCATCAACGGGAATCTCTGTTCCGTCTGTAAACACTACGATACGTTCAAATTCTTTTATTTTTCGGATTGTACCAACTGCTGTCAGGTAGGCGCCGCCCGTCTTTTTCTCGTCGGGAAGAAAATACAAAAGCATCACGCGTTTTTTTTGCTCCATTGCATCAGATAGCGCACGGTTGATTTCTATTTTTACGGTTTCGTCTGTTTCTGCGCGCATATCCGTAACCCGTACGGTTTCATTGATTGCCGCCTCGTGCCCCTCCAACGCCGCAAAAGGTGCAAACTGCGCTGCGCGGTCTAAAAGCGCCATCGGCTTTCGCGTTTTCGACCGATGATGGGGGAAGCTGATAATATCATCATACGTTGCTTTGATACCGTGTTTACTCATGCCTTGTGTCCTCCGATTTGCTTGTTGCGTTCCACTGCCGTCGCACCCTCTTCCAGGTTATAGCCTTTCAGTACGGCATTTTTACCAAATTTATTCTTCAGGGCAATCATGGTGTCCTGAATTCTACGCTCTTTTTCCACATCTGTCTCAGACGAGGTTTCACCAAACACATCCAGCTGCACAAACTCATTTCCTTGCGCCTTGCCGTCTTCCGCTAAAACATGACCCGCAGAAATGTTTAACCTGCGCACTAAAAGCTTTTGATCAACGATACGATCGAAAAGTGTCATGACTGCATCTAAAATGAGTGCGGTTGATGATGTATGTTTTCCGAAATTCGTCGTACCATGGGCAGGTTTCGGCACTTTTCTCCCATAAAAATCCGTCTTGATTTCGCCGTTATAGCGTTGTTTGTTGTCCAGGTTGCTAAGATTTTCAATATCGTACCCTACCGTAAGCACAATCCGGTCGGTCACCAACCGTTTTTCCACCAACTCAAGCACCAAAAGCTCCGCCATTTCCCTGCAGACCAGCTTTGCTTTTTCAAAGGGGTATGGACAGTGCAAAACCTGTCCCGTGCCAAGGCTTCGGTCTGTTGGCTGATAGGCTTTTATATGAGAAAGGGTGCAAGGCTCCCAGCCCCATGCATGGTCAATCAAAAGCTCGGCATTTACTCCAAACAACCGATACAGCATATCTTCACCGCGTTGGGACATGGAACATCTTGCAATATCTCCCATCGTGTACAAACGATTTTTCTCCAGTTTTTTTGCGTACCCCTTTCCGACACGCCAGAAATCCGTGAGCGGACGGTGATGCCAAAGTTGTTGTCGGTATGACATTTCATCCAACCGAGCAATGCGAGCGCCGTTTTCGTCGGGCGGAAGTTTTTTTGCCACAATGTCCATCGCAATTTTTGCAAGATAAAGATTTGTGCCAATTCCCGCCGTTGCCGTAATCCCCGTTTCTTTCAATACGTCGGAAAGGATTTTTTTAACCAACTCCTGTACCGAAAGCTTATGAACACGCAAATAGTCGGTGATGTCCATAAACACCTCGTCAATCGAATACACATGAATATCTTCGGGCGCAACGTATTTCAGATAAATATTATAAATTATTGTACTGTATTCAATATACAATGCCATACGGGGCGGTGCCACCAGATATGAAATCGCTAAAGCTGGATCTTCCTTGAGCGCAACAGCATCTTCGGATTTTCCGATAAATCTTTTTTGTGGCGCTTTTGCAAGTCTTGCACGGTTTGCCATCTCTACCCTTTGCTCTACTTCAAAAAGACGTGCTCGACCGGGTATCCCGTATGCTTTTAAAGCCGGTGTAACAGCCAGACAGATGGTTTTTGTCGTTCGTGAAAGATCCGCCACCACAAGATTCGTTTTCATCGGGTCTAAACCACGTTCAATGCATTCAACAGAGGCGTAAAAGCTTTTCAAATCTATGCACAAATATATTCTGTTGTCCATTCGCTTTCACACCCCCTTGTTGTATGTTATGCTTTTTA
>JAZNIA010000049.1:0-10909 GCA_045577195.1 Congzhengia sp. | reverse complement strand
TATATACGGGATTGTATTTTTTGCTTCATCCAAGCTTTTGTACTTAATCTTGAATGTCGAACGCGCCATCTTATTACTCTCCTTTGCTTTGTAATGTTTTTCCGCAAATGGGACATACAGAATTTTTGCTTGCAACATATAGGTTACAATTGTCGCAATAGTTCTGTTTAGAGCTGTTTTCAATTGAATCCATTGCTCTTTTGTTTCTTTGCTTCATCCAACCAAAAATCATAATAACAATTCCCGCCGCTGCAAGCAGGGCAAGTATGGTTATTATGGCAAGTAATGTTTCTTCATCAAAACCACTTGCTAAGCGATATGAATAAGGATACTCGCTAATCAAATATACAACGCGCAAAAAATAAATTAACGGTGGTATTGAAAAGCAACTAAGACATAAACCTGTTATAAACATTTGCATCCCTCCCTTCTTGCCTTAATTATAACAGGAAGTGTCCAAAATGTCAACTCAATTGAGGTAATTTTTTTAACTCAAAAAAGCTATAATAAAAATAAAAAAGAAATGAGTTGACGTAACGATGGTTGTTGGAGAAGCTGTGAGACAAAGAATTATAGAATTGTGTGTTGAGAACAAAATAACAGTTAACAAGTTGGCAACGCGCTGTGGCATAACACAATCAACGCTTAGCAATATTATTGGTGGGAGAAATAATAGTACAACAATTTCGACAATTAAAAAAATATGTGATGGTTTGGAAATTTCAATACAAGCGTTTTTTGCATCTTCTGTTTTTGATCATTTAGAACAGGAACTTAAGTGAAATAGAACGATCGAAAAATAAAGTATCGGTCGCGCGACCTTTTGTATATTTTATAAAAAAGTTACCTGTCTTTCCTTAATACCAATGCGGTGCTGACAAAACTTGACGAAACGGAAAATTTATGTTACACTAACACAAAAGAGGTGAAGCCTGTGCTCAAACTTTATTGTTGTGACATATCCGAGATTTCCGATGAGGAATATCTCCGAATGTATGCCATGTGTGATACGTGTAGAAAAGAAAAGATAGAGCGGCTGCAGCAAGATCCGGCAAAGAAATTATCTGCGGCAGCTGGTATGCTTGCGCGAATCGGAATTGGGCAAGCGCTGGGGATAGACCCGCACACAGTGTCCATCCGACGCGGCAAAAATGGAAAACCTTATGCACAGGACTTAGACATTCACTTCAGCCTCAGTCATTCGGGGAATCTGGCGGTTTGTGCAATCTCCGATTGTCCTGTTGGCATCGATGTGGAGCGAATGCGAAAGGTTGACTATCGCGTGGCGCAAAAATGGTTCACCGTTCGGGAACAATACTATATTTTTTCTGAGAAAAGAAAACAGGAGAAACGTTTTTTTGAAATATGGACCAAAAAAGAGGCATATGTAAAGCGTATAGGCACAGGAATTTCTGACTTTTCTACCTTCGATGTGTGGGGAGATAAATCGCTTCATACCATATGGAAAGACAGATACGCCATTTCTGTTTCTCAATCGGATTCACCAAAGGATGTATAAAAATGCTGCAGGTGGCAAAGAGCCACCTGCAGCATTTTTGTAGTTTTTTTAATCGCAGCAGCCGCGCGGACTATCGTGATACATCATTTCGCATTCTTCGCGTTCGGGCGGGAAGAATTCATCAAAGGGGAAACAGATTTTGTCGAACAAGTCGCAGGGGCTGTCTTCGCAGGAAACGGTGCATTCCTTTTGTGGCACACAGAAATCATACGCGGGAATGAGCAGCTGTACGCTGCGTTCGATTCTTACAATGGAGAACAAACCGATGGAAACAAACACACGTTTGCGGTCACCGCTTAAGACCAGACGGTCGTCAAACACGTTGCAAACACACTCGGGAATGGACGTAAAGTCGATGTCATCCGTGCAGCAGCACAAACGATCTTCCAGTTCAACAACCTTTGCGGAAAGGCATAAGGGATCAACCACTTCAACCACAGCCTTAGGCATGTTGGTTTTCTGCCACAGCTGCTCATCAAAACTGTCGTAGCTGTATCTTGATTCAAAGACTTTTGCGGCACCGTCGGAACCAAACAGAATTACCTTCTTGTCAAAGGTTGCAAGACCCTCTACCGTTGTAGGTCTTCCTACGCCGGTAAATACGTCTAACGTAATTTTGAAGAAGAACTTAATGTCAACGGAATAATAGCCCTTGTTAAAGGGAATCGGTTCAACATCGGGGAACGCCCAGATGATTTCCGCTTTTCTGCACTTTACGTTTACTGCGTTGTCAATCAGTTCCTGTCCGCAAGCGGTTAAGAATACGCGTGCATCTTCGATGCAGTCTTTGTCTTTGCAAGAATCGTACACCTTATCGGTATGTATGCAAACTGAACCTTTTACCTCGTCGCAACCGTTTGCTGCCAAGGAATATCTTTTTTCTCCCATAAGATACCTCCAAAAATAAAATTTTGAGTTGTTGCCTCTACGACATCTTATGACGAAGCAGAAAAAATGTGCACGGGAAATGAAAAAGTACGGTTGAAAAATAAAAGAGAGTTATGTATAATAGAAAATAAAGGAGTTGGCAGTGGACTGGCAAAAACAGCACTGGTGTCGCATATAGTTTGATAAATTTATTTTTATTGAGGTATGTGATATGTTTTCTTCCTGTTTGCTGGCGCTCATTTATTTTCTGCGCTATGGTCTGTTTTTAATCTCCTTTGTTTCCGGCAAAAACAATTTCCCAAAGCCTCTGTCACCGCAGGAGGAGCAGCGGTATTTGGAATTGGCGGCTGCCGGTGATAAGAAGGCAAAAGACGTTTTGGTGGAGCGGAATCTACGGCTTGTGGCGCACATCGCGAAAAAATACAATCAGGTGGCGGGATGCGATGACGATGATTTAATTTCCATCGGCACCATCGGCCTAATGAAGGCCATCTCCTCCTTTGACCATACAAAGCAAGCGCGGCTTGCAACCTATGCGGCGCGGTGTATCGAAAATGAAATTCTGATGACGGTCCGCGCCGGAAAGAAGCTGGGCAAGGAGATTTCGTTAAACGAATGCCTGGGGCATGATACCGACGGCAACGAAGTGACCTTTATGGACATTTTACCCTCGGACGATATTGAAATCGCAGACAAAGTGGGAACGGACATGGACATCAAAAAGCTTTTGAGCGTTTTGAAAACGTGTCTTACGCCCCGCGAACTGGAGATTATTATTAAACGGTACGGATTGGGAAAACGGACATACACACAGCAGGAAATTGCCAAGGAACTATCCATTTCCCGCTCTTATGTGTCGCGGATTGAGAAAAAAGCACTCGAAAAGCTTTTAAAATGCTTTGAAGAACAACAATAGAAAGGAATGATACAGATGATAGGAATGCGGGCGCACGATTTAGAATACGGTGATATTGAGGTGTTGTCCGAGAAATTGGCAGAATATGACAAGCACACGGTACAGCTGGCGCTATTAAAGTCTGTGCAGAATGTGAATTTGACGGAAGGCGCATTTACACCGGGTCTTGCACGCTACATTAAAAATGCACTGGATCAAAACGGAATATCCATTTCCGTTCTGGGCTGTTACATCAATCCCGTTTGCCCGGACAAAGAGGCGAGAGAAAAGGAAATCCGCCGTTTTAAAGAACATATTCACTTTGCAAAATATTTGGGCGCTGATATGATTGGAACGGAGACAGGGTCGGTTAGTCCGGACGGATTATATCACCCCTATAATCATTCAGAGGAAAACTATCAGGATTTTCTCGGTGTGATTCGCGAACTGGCAGAGTATGCTAAGGGCATGGGCGTTTGTGTCGGCGTGGAGGCGGTAACGTTTTTTACGATTCATTCGCCGGAAACCATGAAACGTATGTTGGATGACCTTGATATGCCAAATGTCTATGTCATTTTTGATCCATGCAACTATCTGGATATTCATAACTATAAAAATCAGCGTGAGATTTTCAAAAAAGCCTTTGATTTGTACGGTGACCGCATTGCAGTTGTGCACTGCAAGGATTTTGTGGTACAGGGCGACCGGTTGGTTTATGCCCTCCCCACAGAGGGCGAGCTGGATTATGCATATCTGGCAGAACTGATTAACGAAAGAAAACCGAAAATTCCGCTGCTTTTAGAGGAAGTAAAAGAGCCTGATGTACGCCGGATTACGGAAAAAGTGCGCGCTGTGTTTGGTCGGTAGGTGCAAGAATCAAAAAAGCATTGTGGCAGCACTGTATAATCTGCTGAAATTGTCGATTACGCCTTGACAGAATAGGCAAAAACGTGGTACAATAATATCGTTGAATTTTGTCAGTTTTTTTATAAAAATCAAGATAAATTTTGCAAAAAGAGAGTGGTTTTTTGCAACTGACGGAGGGTGGAGTACCACATGGGAGCAAAAAACAATATACAATGTCGACCGTCTGGGCAGTCCTATTTCTATGGGGATAGGACTGTCTTGTTTGTTTTTTAACAGTTTTAAGGAGGAAAATAGTATGAAAAAAATTGCAATCATTATGGGCAGCGATTCCGATTTGCCCGTTGTATCCAAAGCGATGGATACCTTAAAAGAATTTGGTGTTCCCTTTGAGGTGCACGTTTATTCCGCGCACAGAACGCCCGTTGAAGCAAGAGATTTTTCGCTTTCTGCCCGTGAAAACGGATTTGGTGCCATCATCGCGGCGGCAGGAAAGGCTGCCCATCTGGCAGGCGCTATTGCGGCGAACACAACGCTTCCCGTGATTGGCATTCCTGTAAAATCCTCCACGCTGGATGGCTTGGATGCCCTGCTTTCTACGGTGCAGATGCCCGGCGGGATTCCTGTTGCGACTGTTGCGATTGACGGGGCACAAAATGCGGCCCTTTTAGCGATTCAGATTCTTGCGGTAGAGGACAAAGAACTGGCAGAAAAACTTGACATTAGCCGTGCGGAAAACTCTAAAAAGGTGCTAGAAAAGAACGCGGCGATTGAAGCACAGTATTAAAACTTAAGGAAAACAGATAGAACAAAAGAGGAGGCTACTGTAGTTGGGTGGTTTTTTTGGAACAGTCAGCAAACATGACGCCATAGCAGACGTCTTTTTTGGTACGGACTACCATTCCCATTTGGGGACAAAACGCGGCGGTATGGCAGCATATAACAAAGAAACGGGATTACAACGTGATATTCACAACATTGAAAACACACCGTTTCGCACGAAATTTAGAAAGATTTTTGACGAAATGAGCGGCAATTCTGCCATTGGCTGTATCAGTGACAGCGACCCGCAGCCGCTTTTAATCCGTTCCGGACTTGGAACGTATGCGATTTGTACCGTTGCGGCAATCAATAATGCAGAAGAACTGATTACAAAATATCTGACAGCCAGCGGCGGGCACTTTAGTGCCATGACGGGCGGCAAAATCAATTCAACTGAGTTGATTGCGGCACTTATCGGTCAGAAGGAATCCTTTTGCGAGGGAATTAAGTTTGCGCAAAGTGTGATTGAGGGAACGGCGTCAATATTGATTTTAAAAGACGGCGGAAATTTGATTTGTGCCCGCGACAGATTGGGCAGAATCCCCGTTTTGATTGGCAAGAATGAGGATGGATACAGTGTTGCGTTTGAATCCTTTGCATACCAAAAGCTAGAATATGCCGACGAAATGGAACTGGGTCCCGGCGAAATCGTGGAAATCACGGTAGACGGCATCACACAGCTTTCGCCCCCCGGAAAAGAAATGAAAATTTGCGCATTTTTATGGTCTTATTACGGCTATCCGACCTCTTGCTACGAGGGCGTTAATGTTGAAATCATGCGTTATCGTAACGGTCAGATTCTGGCAAAACGAGATAAGGAGCTTAAAAATGCCGAGAATTTAGATTATGTCGGTGGAGTTCCGGATTCCGGCACACCCCATGCAATCGGTTATGCGGCGGAAAGCCACGCGCCCTTTGCAAGACCTTTTATCAAATACACCCCAACCTGGCAGAGAAGCTTTATGCCGCCGAATCAGGTGGACAGAAATAAAATTGCTAAGATGAAGCAGATTCCTGTTAGCGATTTGATTTCGGGAAAGAGCCTTTTGTTTGTGGACGATTCTATCGTACGCGGAACGCAGCTTAAGGAAACGGTTGATTTTCTTTATGAAAACGGTGCAAAGGAAGTGCATATCCGCTCTGCCTGCCCGCCGATTATGTACGGTTGTAAATATTTAAACTTCTCCCGCGGAACCGGGGATATGGACCTGATTGCTCGCCGGACTATTAAAGAGCTGGAGGGCGAAGAGGGATTTAACCATATCGAGGAATACTGTGACGGTAATACCGAGCGCGGCAAGGCTCTTCGTGAGGCGATTTGCAAAAAACTTCATTTTGCATCGCTGGAGTTTCAGTCGCTGGAGGGAATTATTGAAGCGATTGGTTTAGAGCCTTGTAAGCTTTGTACCTATTGCTGGAACGGAAAGGGCTAAGACTCGACAGGTAAAAAAAGCGCAAAGGTGCGCAAGCTGCGTAAACAATAAGATAAATATGTTTCAATAGAAAGGAACTGATTACGATGCATAACAATTCCAAATCTGACAGCTATGCAGCAGCGGGTGTAGATATTACCGCGGGCTACAGAGCCGTTGAACTGATGAAAACCCATATTGCAAGAACTGTAACTGCAGGCGCAGCTGCCGATATTGGCGGTTTTGGCGGACTGTTTTCGCTGGACCTTACGGGCATTCAAAATCCCGTTTTGGTCAGCGGTACTGATGGCGTTGGTACCAAGCTGAAAATGGCATTTTTGATGGACAAGCATAATACTGTGGGTATCGACTGTGTGGCAATGTGTGTAAATGACATCATTTGCTGCGGTGCAAAGCCCCTGTTCTTCTTAGACTACATTGCCTGCGGCAAAAACTATCCGGAAAAAATTGCTCAGATTGTAGAGGGTGTTGCAGAAGGCTGTGTGCAGTCCGGATGCGCCTTAATCGGAGGAGAAACGGCAGAAATGCCCGGTTACTATCCGGAAGATGAATATGATTTGGCAGGCTTTTCTGTGGGCGTTGTAGACAAGGATAAGGTGCTGAATAATCAGGCTGTAACCGATGGTGACGTGATTATCGCATTGCCCTCCAGCGGTGTGCATTCCAATGGATTCTCCTTGGTGCGCCGCGTGTTTGACGTGGAAAACAACAAAGACCTGAAAACACCAATTGCAGAACTGGGCGGAAAATCTCTGGGCGAAACATTGCTGACTCCCACAAAAATTTATGTAAAACCCATGCTGGCACTGTTTGATGAAATCACAATAAAGGCAGTTTCTCATATTACGGGCGGCGGTTTTTACGAAAATATTCCCAGAAGCTTACCGAAAGGCTACGGCGCTAAAATCGAAAAGAGCGCAATCCGCGTGCTTCCGATTTTTGACCTTTTAGCAAAAACGGGCAACGTTCCCGAACGCGATATGTTTAACACCTATAACATGGGCGTTGGTATGAGCGTTGTTGTTTCTAAAAACGATGCGGATAAGGCGTTGTCTATTTTAAAGGCAAACGGCGAAGAAGCATACATCATCGGTGAAACCGTGAAATCCGAAGAGAGCGTGACAATATGCTAAAGGCAAGAATTGCTGTGCTCGTTTCCGGCGGGGGCACAAACCTGCAGGCGCTCATTGATGCGCAGAAAAACGGTATTATCAAAAGCGGTGAAATCAAAGCCGTGATTTCCAATAATGCTGACGCATATGCACTAGAGCGTGCGAAGAAAAACAATATTCCTTCATTTGTGGTTTCAAAAAAGGAAGCCGGCTCTCAAGAAGCTTTTGAGGAAAACATCAAAACGGTTTTAACAGAAAACCAAATAGACATTATTGTTCTTGCGGGGTTTATGTGCATTTTAAGCGAAAACTTCACCAAGGCGTATCCTGAGCGGATTATCAATGTGCATCCGTCCCTGATACCCGCCTTTTGCGGCAAAGGGTTTTATGGACTTCGTGTGCATGAGGCAGCCCTGTCATACGGTGTGAAGGTTACGGGTGCAACGGTGCATTTTGTAAACGAAATACCCGACGGCGGAAAAATCATCATGCAAAAGGCAGTTGCGATTGAAGAAGGCGACAAGCCTGAGGTGCTGCAAAAGCGTGTGATGGAGCAGGCGGAATGGGTGATTCTTCCGCAGGCGGTTGAAAAAGTTGCATCAGAATTGAAATAAATCGGAGGTTTAGACATGGCATTATTTGATTTAAAGAAACTGTTATCGGAAAACACATATCCCGGCAGAGGCATCGTGATTGGTGCATCGAAAGATGGGAAAAAAGCGATGATTGCTTATTTCATTATGGGCAGAAGTGAAAATAGCCGCAACCGTATTTTTGAGGCTTTTCCGGGCGGCATGAGAACAAAGGCGTTTGACGAATCCAAGCTTTCTGATCCCAGCCTGATTATTTACAATCCCTATCTTAAGCTGGACAACGTAGACATCATTACAAACGGGGACCAGACAGACACGGTTTATGATTTCATGAAAGCAGGCAACACTTTTGAAGACGCGCTCATGACCCGTGAGTTTGAGCCGGACAGCCCGAACTTCACGCCCAGAATCTCCGGTGCTGTGTATTATGAAAAGGACGCGTTTACCTATAAGCTTTCGATTTTAAAGAGTGCAAACGGCAATCCCGAGGTTTGCAACCGTTATTTTTATAACTTTGCACCCAGAGCGGGAATCGGTCATTTTATCCATACCTACAAATGCGACGGCAATCCCATTCCCTCGTTTTATGGTGAACCGGAGGAGGTTGCACTTCCGGATGCGGCGGAAGAACTGGCAGAAATTTGCTGGAGCAATTTAAATGAAGACAATAAGGTTTCTCTGTTTGTCAGAACAGTAGATTTGGCGAGCGGCGAAGCAACGGATATGATTATTAACAAAAACAAATAGGAGAAAAAACATGAAAGAATTTGAACTCAAATATGGATGTAATCCCAATCAGAAACCGGCAAAAATCTTCATGCACGACGGAAGCGAGCTTCCGATCAAAATTTTGAGCGGCAGACCGGGCTATATCAATTTCTTAGACGCATTCAACAGCTGGCAGCTGGTGAAAGAAATCAAAGAAGCGTTAGGAATGTGCGCGGCAACTTCCTTTAAACACGTTAGCCCCACCTCAGCGGCTGTCGGTATTCCGATGTCTGATAACTTAAAAAAAGCATGCTTTGTAGACGATATTGAAGGCTTGGACGAATCTCCCCTGGCAACGGCATACGCAAGAGCAAGGGGAACGGACCGCATGTCCTCCTTTGGTGACTTTATCGCGCTTTCTGATGTGTGCGATGTGATTACTGCAAAATTGATTGCCCGCGAAGTGTCTGACGGTGTGATTGCGCCCGGATATGAGCCGGAAGCGCTGGAGATTCTCAAAGGCAAGAGAAACGGAAACTACAACATCATTGAAATCGACCCTGCGTTTACGCCGGACCCGATTGAGCGCAAGCAGGTTTATGGTATCACTTTTGAACAGGGTAGAAACGAATTTGAGATTAACCGCGAACTGCTTTCGGAAATTGTGACCGATAACAAGGAACTTCCTGAAAGTGCGGTGCGAGATTTAATTATTGCTTTGATCACGCTAAAATATACACAATCCAACTCTGTATGCTACGCGGTAGATGGTCAGGCAATTGGCGTTGGCGCAGGTCAGCAGTCCAGAATCCACTGCACACGTTTGGCAGGACAGAAAGCAGACAACTGGCATCTGCGTCAGCATGAAAAGGTTCTGGGACTTCCGTTCCTGCCGGGCGTTAAGCGTCCTGACCGTGATAATGCCATTGATGTGTATATCTCTGATGATTATGAGGATTTACTTACCGATGGCGCATGGGAACACCTATTCTCTGAAAAACCCGCGCCTTTCACAAAGGAAGAAAAACGGGCATATCTTGGTGCAATCAAGGGCGTAGCCTTGGGCAGTGATGCATTCTTCCCCTTTGGCGACAACATTGAACGGGCAGCAAAGAGCGGTGTTTCCTATATCGCAGAACCCGGCGGCTCCATTCGTGATGATAACGTAATTGAAGTTTGTAACAAATACGGTATGACAATGGCATTTACAAAGATGCGTTTATTCCACCATTAAGAACAACGACCGGTAAAAATTGTGCAGACCACGCAAGAAATCTCTTGCGTTATGAACAAACCTCACCGCTCGATGTGTCTTCACACATCTTCGGGCACTGGAACACAAAACAAGGTTTTTGTTCTTCGGTTTGTTCATTCTGTATGATTTTTCCGCGGTCGAGCGCTTCGAATTCAAGACGAAAGGTTGAAAGCTATGAAACTCATGGTAGTTGGCGGCGGCGGCAGAGAGCACGCCATTATAAAAAAGCTGAAAGAAAGCGAACAGGTTACTGAAATTTTTGCGCTTCCCGGAAACGGTGGAATTGCGCAGGATGCAGTTTGTGTTGATATTGGAGCAAAGGATATTGAAAAGCAGGTTGCATTTGCAAAGGAAAACAGCATTGACTTTGCTGTTGTTGCACCGGATGATCCGTTGGTGCTCGGTGCAGTTGATGCTTTAGAAGCAGCAGGCATCCCCTGCTTTGGTCCAAACAAGAATGCAGCGATTATTGAGGGGAGTAAGGTTTTTTCAAAAAACCTGATGAAAAAATACAAGATTCCGACAGCGCAGTATGAAGTATTTACCGATATGGACGAGGCGCTTACCTATTTAGAAACAGCCCCGATTCCTACCGTAATCAAGGCAGACGGTCTGGCACTTGGAAAAGGCGTCATCATTGCAGAAACAAGGGATGACGCTAAACGAGCGGTTCGTTCTATGATGGAAGACAAAGTGTTTGGCGAGAGCGGCTCAAGCATCGTAATTGAGGAGTTTTTGACCGGCCCCGAGGTTTCTGTTCTTTCTTTTACGGACGGAAAAACTGTTGTGCCCATGGTTTCCTCTATGGACCATAAGCGCG
>JAZNIA010000048.1:0-2202 GCA_045577195.1 Congzhengia sp. | reverse complement strand
TCAACAAGCTTCTGCTTACCTGTAAAGAACGGGTGGCATTTAGAACAAATTTCAACTGTGATATTCTCTTTTGTAGAGCCCGTTTCAATCACTTCGCCACAAGCACACTTGATGGTGGTTTGTTTGTAATCCGGATGGATTCCCTCTCTCATCTATTTCACCTCTTTCAAACAAGTAAATAAACCATTTCATTCAAAACGCATTTTAAGGCACTTTGAAATACAACGCTATGATTATAGCACATTTCTTTTTGATTTGCAACAGTTTTTTTAAAAAAATCATAAAAAAATAAATTATTTTAAAGAACCGCTTCTATTTCGCCGCAGATCAAGAGTTTGTCCGCTAAAACACGGCAGGTAAACACGCGCACAGAGATACCGCGGTGATAAAAAGGTTTCTGCGGCTTACAAAAATACCTTTTACAATAGAATGATATTTCATTTATTCAAATATTGTCCAAATTTTTTGTCCTGAGACGCTTTTCTATAAACTTATCATAAAACACAAGCTTGACAACCGCCACCAAAGGCACACCGATAAACATACCGATTACGCCGCCAAAGGTACCACCGATTGCAACACCGGCAATAACTAGAAGCGGGCTGATGCCAACGCGATCCGACATGATTTTCGGTCCAATAAACAGGTTATCTATGATCTGCATTCCAATAATAAATAATAAAACGACCAATCCTTTAACAGGGCTATACAAAAATGCTAAAAGAACACTAGGAATACCGCCAATCCAAGGACCGATATATGGAATCATATTGGTCAGCGCCAAAAGCAGAGAGATAAGAGGAGCAAGCGGAATCCCGAACGGCACCAAAATGAGCAGTCCCAATATGAAAATAATAAACGCCTGCAGAAGTTTACTGATTAAAAAGTCAAAAAATATCTTATTGACTGCCGTACCGTATTCCATGATACTGTCTGCGTGTTCTTCGCTAAACACTGCATAGATAAAACGTCTGAATTGCTTTCCGAGTTGTTCCTTTCCAAACAGAAAATACACAGAAATCACAATGCCAAACACAATTCTAATGACTGTTTTTGCTGAACCGCTGACTGCATCCGTCACAGCTGTTCCCACGCTTGAAACATCAGGATCAACCTCGAACCAACCGTATATCGTCATAATCCAGTTTGAAAAATCACCGCCAAAGTTCTGTGCCAAACTCGGACTGAAACCGGATATGGTATCTGTTGCCCAAATCTGGAAATGTTCAATATATTTCGGCAAATCCTTAACAAAATCGTTAAAGCCTGAAACAATTTGCGGAATAATATTCATTACAAAAACAGCAATAAACCCTGCAACCAGAAGGTATATGACGCCAATAGAGACCCCGCGTTTTACCTTGCGTCTGTTCTCGTTGTCCGTCCTTTTCATCCATTTGCTTTCGATCAGAATCAGTAAAGGATTCAGAAAATACGCAATCACCAACCCGTACACAAAATACGCCACGCAGGAATACACCGTCGAAAGAAGACCGGATACTGAGATATTGGTGGTAAAAATCAGCTTGCAAAGTAAAAATGCAAGAATCAGTACGGGAATGATATTTAAATAACGTATTCTCCAGTGTTTCAAACGAATCCTCTCCTTTATATTTCGTAAAAGTATTTTACAATACCACAATAAATCGACCAGGCGATTTGATTCTGGTATGAATCATCAAGTAATTTTTCTTCCTCGGCATGATTCGACAAAAAACCGCATTCTACCAACACAGCCGGAAGTGTCGCTTCTTTTAAAAGATAAATCCCTGCATCCGCTTTTTTGACTTCACGCGGAGACGATGGGGCTAAGCTTTCATTCAGGCTCTCCTGAATCCGTTTCGCCAAGGCTTCACTTTTCTTATAATTTTTTGAAAAGAAAACCTGCGGTCCGCTGTACTGACTATCGGAAAATTTATTCATATGAATACTGACAAAAGCGTCAGCATGAAAATCGTTCATCATTTTTTCGCGATTTTTCAAATCAGAATTTTTCTTACTGCGGATTGAACCACTTGTGTCATAAATCCCATTGTCGTCCGAACGGGTTAAAACGACAGATACGCCGCCCTGCTCCAAAAAATGCTGAAGCTTTAATGCAACAGCAAGATTTAAATCCTTTTCCAGTACGCCGCTATTTCCTACTGCACCGCCATCGGGCGCGCCATGTCCTGCATCAATCATGACAAAGTCGGAGGCCAA
>JAZNIA010000047.1:0-1768 GCA_045577195.1 Congzhengia sp. | reverse complement strand
GACATGGCTACGATCCGACTTAAATGTCGTATGGAAACCCGGAATCCAACGTGATTCGCACATATCTTAGCTGGATTTGCGATCTTCCTTGGAATCATTACACAAAGGATACGGTTGGTATCAAAAAAGCAAAAAAAGTGCTGGGAAGAGACCATTTTGGTTTGGAAAAAGTCAAAGAACGCATTTTAGAATTTCTGGCAGTCAAACAAATCACAAACTCTATGGCAGGACCGATTCTGTGTCTTGTCGGACCTCCCGGTGTAGGTAAAACATCGATTGCACGGTCCGTTGCCGAAAGTATGGGAAGAAGCTATGTTCGCATTTCCCTCGGCGGGATTCGTGACGAGGCAGACATTCGCGGACACAGAAGAACCTATATCGGCTCTATGCCCGGCAGAATTATTACAGCTCTCAAGCAGGCAGGGACAAACAATCCGCTGATGCTCTTTGATGAGATCGATAAGATGGCGTCTGACTATAAAGGCGACCCGTCAGCGGCACTTTTAGAGGTTTTAGACTCTGAGCAAAACAACAAGTTCCGTGACCATTTCATGGAAATTGATTTTGACTTATCCAATATCTTCTTTATTGCAACGGCAAACACATTAGACACCATTCCGCGTCCGCTATTAGACCGTATGGAAATCATCGAGCTTCCCGGCTATACATCGGAAGAAAAGTTCCAGATTGCAAAACGTCACTTACTTCCAAAACAGCTGAAAAAGCACGGTATGACAAAACAGAACTTAAACGTAAATGACGGCGCAATCCGTACGGTGATTGAGCATTATACCAGGGAGGCGGGCGTGCGTAATTTAGAACGTCAGCTTGCAAACATCTGCAGAAAAGCGGCACTCTCCATTGTAGATGATCCGGATAATGCGGTAAAGGTAACACCGAAAAATATGGAAAAGTATCTGGGTAAGCACCTCTTTGAGCGGGAGCAAATCGCAAAGGAAAACGAAATTGGTATCGTAACGGGCCTTGCGTGGACGCAGGTCGGCGGCGATACGCTCTCTGTCGAGGTCAATATTGTGCCCGGCAGCGGTCAGGTTGAACTGACGGGACAGCTGGGTGACGTGATGAAAGAATCGGCAAAGGCGGCAATCAGCTATGTGCGTGCAAATGCAGCGACACTAAATATAAAAGAAGATTTTTACAAAACGAAGGATATTCATATCCATGTGCCCGAAGGGGCAACACCGAAGGACGGACCGTCCGCCGGTATTACCATTGCCACAGCGCTGACATCGGCGCTGAGCGGAAGAGCAGTTGACCGTACCGTTGCCATGACGGGTGAAGTGACCATTCGCGGAAGAGTACTTCCGATTGGCGGACTCAGGGAAAAAACGCTGGCTGCATACCGCGCGGGAATTAAGACCATTTTGATTCCTGAGGACAACCAAAAAGATTTGGATGAGCTGGAAGCGGTGGTGAAGGAAAACATCGTGATAAAGCCTGTCCGCGACATGAACGAGGTGCTCCAAAATGCACTCGTATAACAGTTTGTGAGGGATTTCATGAAAGTCAATATACACAACGCAAAATTTTTGCTCTCCGGCGTAAAAAAAGAGCATTATCCGACAACAGTTTTGCCCGAAGTTGCATTTGTGGGCAGGTCCAATGTGGGAAAATCGTCTTTAATCAATAAAATACTAAACCGCAAAAACTTTGCCCGTGTCAGTGCAACGCCGGGTAAAACAGCCACCATCAATTTTTATGAAATAGATGAAAAGCTGATGCTGGTGGCTTTGCCCGGATATGGGTA
>JAZNIA010000046.1:0-5295 GCA_045577195.1 Congzhengia sp. | reverse complement strand
TGTGTAATTCTTACCGCCGAGTCGGTTGTATTAACGCACTGACCGCCGGGACCGCCTGCGCGGAACACGTCAATACGAAGGTCGTTGGCATTGATGTCAACTTCAACTTCTTCCACTTCAGGAAGTACAGCAACGGTAACGGTAGATGTGTGGATTCTGCCGCCGGATTCCGTAGACGGAATGCGCTGCACGCGATGTACGCCACTCTCGAATTTTAATTTTGAGTATGCACCAGTGCCGTCGATGCTAAAAGAAATTTCTTTATATCCGCCAATGTCTGTGGGGTTGGAGCTTAAAATATCTGTTTTCCAACGGTTTGCCTCAGCATACATGGTGTACATACGGAACAAATCTCCGGCAAAAAGTGCGGCTTCCTCGCCACCCGCACCGCCGCGGATTTCTACAATAACGCTCTTTTCATCGTTCGGGTCTTTGGGCAAAAGCAGAATTTTCAGCTCATCGTCAATCACTTCGATCTGCTGTCTGCTTTCTTTGATTTCCTCTTCTGCCAGTTCCTTTAGTTCTTTATCCATATCGGGGTCAGCAAGGATTTCTTCGCTTTCCTGAATTGTTTGTGTTAAGGTTTTGTATTCTTTGTATTTTTCTACGATGGGGCCAATGTCCGACTGCTCCTTGCAAAGCTTTGCAAACAGCGCTTGATCGGAAATCACGTCAGGATCGGAAATCTGGCGGCTTAGTTCCTCGTAGCGATCTTCAATAAAGGATAATTTTTCAAACATGTTCACACCTCAAGCATAAAAAGTTCCAAGCAATATTATACATCAGCTATGCAAAAAAAGCAACTGTTTTTTCTTGACGTGTGGTTTATTCTGCGATAAAATAAACGAAGGAGGCGAAAACCATGATAAAATTTGGCTCAAAGGGAAAAAGCTCTGTCATCACGCTGATCCTTCTTTTGATTGCGGCGGTGATCGCATTTCTGCCAAAGGGACAAGACGGTAAATTTGACACCGTGGCAGGTGATGCGCCGCTTTCGGTGCATTATATTAACGTAGGACAGGGAGATAGTATCTTTGTTCGCTTGCCAAATGGTGAAACGATGCTGATTGATGCAGGTGAAAACGACCAGGGCGCGGTGGTCTGCAGATACTTAACATCACTTGGCGTAGAAAAAATTGACTATCTGGTGGGAACGCACCCGCATTCTGACCATATCGGCGGACTTGACACGGTGATCATGTCCTTTGACGTGGGCGTGGTGTATCTTCCAGACGCAACAAGCACCAGCAAGACCTTTGAAGATGTGCTGGACGCAATTCGGAAAAAGGAGCTTAAAACGTATCAGGCGAAAGCGGGCGTATCCATCGTGTCAAACGAGGACAAGTCGATTTCGGTGTCCGTTTTGTCTCCAGTGTCAAACTCCTATGAGGGTTTAAACAACGCTAGCATCGTGATTTCGCTTCGGTATATGGATACCTCCTTTTTGTTTACGGGAGATGCAGAATACACGGTGGAAAAAGAGCTTTGGGATACAATTGCGCACCACGACGTATTAAAGGTGGGGCACCACGGCTCCAACACATCGTCTACCGCAAAATTTTTAGAACGTGTTTCGCCACAATATGCGGTGATACCTGTCGGGTGTGACAACGCCTACGGACACCCGCATGACGAGGTTTTGGGGCGGCTAAGCCGTTTTGGCTGCAAAATTTACCGAACAGATACACAAGGGACGGTCGTTGCGCTGTCTGACGGGAAGACGATTCAATTTCAAACAGAGAGGTAATGTGTTATGATTGTAATGATTGACCGATTCGAGGGGGAGACCGCGGTTGTGGAGCTTCCCGACCAAACGAAACTTTCTCTTCCAAGGGTGTTATTTCCAGATTGCCGAGAGGGTGATGCAGTTGAAATTTTGCGAAATGAGACCGAAACCAGGCGACGTAAAAAAATAGTAGAAGAAAAGCTTGCGTCATTGTTTCAAAAGTAGTTTTTGTTTTGATAAAACCATGAAAAAAGGGGGTTGTAGCGGTTTTGCTACAGCCCCTTATATTCAGTTGACAAACGTTGCTGTTTGACATGTTTTCTATCTTAATCAGCTAATTCTAACACATCATCTTCATAAGAAAACCCGTCACGGTCTACATGCGTGTAGCTATCAGGCGTGGTTCCGACGATTACGGTCTGAATAATCGGCACAGTGGTTTCGACTGTGCTTTTGCGTTGCATGGTAGGCATCAAAACGGACAAATCCGCCGTTACCTTCACGGTGACGTCCAGCTTGGTCTGGTTGATACCTGCCTCGGAGAAGTCTGTTGTGATGTCGGTTACGGTGCTTCCGTACGGCTTAATGCGAAAAGGCACCAAAGGACCCGTGCCAATAAGCAGTTCGTTTCCCGTAAGACTACCCAAAGGGATTTTGAGCGCGCTTTGTTCTGTCTCGGCAATTTTTTGCTGGATTTCCAGATTCAAATCGGATTTTAGCTTGCTGATACCTGCAAGATTGGATTTTACAACGCTGATTTTGTTGTCGCTGTCCCGTTCGAACTCTACAATATCACCATACTCCATTTCATATGCGGCAAACCTTTGAGAAATTGCCTCATTGATGGTGGAAATCGCAATCTCTTTGGCGCGGTTTTCCGCCAAAGCCGCAAAGGCAGGACGCATCACATATAGTGCATAACAAAAAAAGGCGGACAAAAACACGCAAACTAAAGTCAAGACGGTTGTTTTTGTCATTTTTCTTCGTGTGGTCTGTTTGGTAAATATGTACCGCTTTGCACCGAGCCGCATCAAAACACCCCTTTTCCTACTACAGTATATGCTGTGTGGGAAAAGGGGTGCATGTATATCGTATTAGGCAAGCAGGGTCTTTAAACGCTTGTCCACTTCTAACAAAAATTCTTCTGTGTCAACCTTTTTCTTATCGGGCAGGGAGGACAAAAGGTACAAATCTCCCGTCATAACACCTTCCTCAATCGTCTGGATCGTTGCTTGTTCTAAAGCATCGGCAAAGGCGACTAAATCGTTCAATCCGTCAAGCTCGCCGCGCTTGCGGAGAGCGCCCGTCCAGGCAAATAATGTCGCCACGCTGTTTGTGGAGGTTTTTTCGCCCTTTAAATGTTTATAGTAGTGGCGCTGCACCGTGCCGTGCGCTGCTTCATATTCATAAACGCCGTCGGGAGAAACCAGCACAGAGGTCATCATAGCTAAGCTTCCGTAAGCCGTGGCAACCATGTCGCTCATCACGTCGCCGTCATAGTTTTTGCAAGCCCAGATATAACCGCCCTCCGAGCGAATCACTCTTGCAACGGCATCGTCAATTAAGGTGTAGAAATACTCGATGCCTGCCTGCTCAAACTTTTCTTTGTATTCCGCCTCGAAAATTTCCGCAAAAATATCTTTAAAGCGGTGGTCATATTTTTTGGAAATGGTATCTTTTGTCGCAAACCACAAATCCTGCTTGGTATCTAAAGCAAAGTTAAAGCAGCTTCTTGCAAAGCTGGAGATAGATTTGTCTGTGTTGTGCAAGCCTTGGATGATACCGTCTGTTCCGTCAAACAGATGAATGCTTTCTCTGGTTTCGTTGCCGTCCTTATCGGTGCATACCAGCTCGCAGGTAGCGCCTTTGGGAACCTGCATTTCCGTGTTTTTATACACATCGCCATACGCATGACGGGCAATGGTAATCGGTTTGGTCCATGTGGGAATGTAAGGCGTGATTCCCTTGACGATAATCGGCGTGCGGAACACCGTACCGTCTAAAATTGCACGAATCGTACCGTTGGGAGATTTCCACATTTCCTTTAAATTGTACTCCGGCATTCTTGCGGCGTTGGGTGTGATGGTTGCACATTTTACCGCAACACCGTACTTTTTCGTTGCCTCAGCAGAATCAAAGGTAACCTGATCGTTGGTTTCGTTTCGATAGGGAAGTCCCAAATCGTAATACTCCGTTTTTAAGTCTATGTAAGGAATTAAGAGAATATCTTTAATCATTTTCCAGATAATTCTGGTCATTTCGTCGCCGTCCATCTCAACGAGGGGCGTTTTCATCTGAATTTTTGCCATTTTGTTTTCCTCCTGCCTTTAGCCTTTGAGTTTGGTGTAGCTGAGCAAACCGCCTGCCAGAATAATTTCCTTCTGACGGTCAGACAGCTCGCATTTGCATACAATTTCTGCGCCGTTGGTTTTGTTTATCAGTGTAAAATCTCCGCCACATTTCACGGTTTCGATTAAGTTTGTAAGCATCAAATCGTCGCCCTCGCTGATTTTGTCGTAATCGGCTTCGTGTTTGAATTCCAGCGGGAGAATACCTGCGTTGATCAGGTTCGCACGGTGAATTCTTGCAAAGGATTTCACCAAAACAGCCTTGATGCCTAAGTGCAGAGGTGCTAAGGCAGCATGCTCACGGGAGGAACCTTGTCCGTAGTTCGCGCCGCCGACGATAATGCTCTTACCTAAGCTTTCTGCCCGCGCGGGAAACGCTTCGTCGCACACGGTAAAGCAGTGCTTGGAAATTGCGGGAATGTTGGAACGCAGAGGCAGAATCTTAGCGCCTGCGGGCATGATATGGTCCGTGGTAATGTTGTCGCCAACCTTTAAGGAGCACTTGCAGGAAATTTCGTCTGCCAGAGCCTGTGTTGTCGGAAATGGCTTGATGTTTGGTCCGCGCAGAATTTCAACGCGGTCCATTTCCTCTACCGGTGCGGGCGGCTCAATCATGTTATCGTTAATTTT
This sequence comes from Congzhengia sp., assembly GCA_045577195.1. Lineage (GTDB taxonomy): Bacteria > Bacillota > Clostridia > UBA1381 > UBA9506 > Congzhengia. Next base: position 591 of record JAZNIA010000046.1, on the reverse strand, counting down.
AAATTCTTCGGGCAGTTTAAATTCGGGCATATTGCCGAGACTTCTTGGGTCGGTCAGCACACCGGCAATCGCGGAAACGGCTGCAACCTCGGGAGATACCAGATAAATCTGACCGTCCTTTGTGCCGGAGCGTCCTTCAAAGTTTCGGTTAAAGGTACGAAGCGAAATACCGCCGGAGTTGGGGGACTGTCCCATTCCGATACACGGACCGCACGCACTTTCCAAAATTCTCGCGCCTGCATCAATCATGGAAGATAACGCGCCGTTTTCTGCCAGCATGTTTAAAACCTGCTTGGAACCGGGCGCAATGGAAAGGGAAACGTCAGGATGCACGGTTTTTCCCTTTAAGATGTGTGCAACCTTCATCATGTCCTGCAGCGAGCTGTTTGTGCAGGAACCGATACAAACCTGGTCGATTTTCATGTTTCCCAGCTCAGACAGACGCTTTACGTTATCGGGCATATGCGGACAAGCTGCCAAAGGCTCGATTTCGGAAAGGTTAATCTCAATCTCTTCGTCATAAACAGCGTCGCTGTCAGGAGAAAGCTCTACCCAAACGTCTTCGCGTTTTTGCGCTTTTAAAAACGCTCT
>JAZNIA010000045.1:0-2265 GCA_045577195.1 Congzhengia sp. | reverse complement strand
GCTTGGCCTCCGACTTCATCCATTTCCGACGATGCGCAGAATTTCTTTTGCTCTGCGTGGTACACGCGTGAGCTGGAGGACATGGGAGAATGGAATGCAGAATACTCTCTCCCTAAAGAATCGAAAAGTAATTACGGAACCTACTACACAATTACAAACGAAACGGAAGATATGGAAAACAGCAAGTATCCCAACGGATCCTATCTCGTTTGCACGGACACAGATGGTGCCTGGCACGTTTCCTCCGAGCTTCCGACATTGGAGGAGCGGCTCAACGGCAGTTTAACTGGAATTAAGAATTGGGACACCCTTCTTTCCGCTGCATCAGAAACCGAAGCTCAGACAGAACTCAAAAAAAAGTCTTGGGTACATACATTGAAAGGCACATCAATTCATTTAAAGTACAAAACCGACTATGATCTAGGCGACACATTCCGCATCCAGGCGCAAAAAGGGACATACCGCGAAGACTTTACAAAAACCGTATCCGGCGTCGAAGTCTGGTGGGAAAATGGGAATATCGGAGAAAAAATGAAGTTTAAGGAGGAAGAAGATGTCATATCACTTTAATTTTGCGGACAATGCGGAATATTCCGCGGCGGACGTCAATAAAATTACAAGCCGACTGGTATCGGCAGGGGTTGAGGACCCGTTTTTAGACGGTATGCCGTACAACTTATCAAAATTTAACGAGGCGGGAACGCTTCTCTACACAGAGGGCATTGTGCCGGAAACGGTAAACACACTCAGGGTCGTAAAGGCAGAAGAGGAAGGAACGGTTGTTATTTCGCCGGGCGCAGCATTTTTTCATGACGGCGCAGTCATGGAAATTGAAGACGGCGGACACAGCCTTTCTTATACTGCGGGCGTAAAACAGTATGTGTATTTAAAAAATGACTTACTGAATACCAACACATGCTATCCCGTATGTTCTCCGGACGCGCCGACGGGAGACTATGTAGCACTGGCAGAGATTTCGGAAAAGGGTGAGATTAAAGACATGCGCACCTACGCAAAAGGAAAGCTTGCAGGGTACGCCTCAAACGATTGTTATATCATGAAAATTGAGGACACCGTCACGCCGACCGGCACGAGCGAAACATTTACGAAAACCTACGACATTGGAAATAATCATTATACATATCTGCTGGCTATGACAGAGGCAAGCTCTGGTACTGACAGATGGGGATGTCTTGGCATGTATAATATGGCAAACGGTACCTATTTGTCTTTCTACGGTAATCCGTATCAATGGTATGGGAGTTTTGAGAAACTGCAACTGTACGAAAACAATAACGTTTCTGCATATGCTACGGTTACGGTATCGGACGGTACACTGACGCTGGAAATAGAATATAGAAGTGAGTTTAACTCTTCTGTGGGACCGTTTCCGATTACGCTTTACTTATTTTAGGAGGTAGCCATGATTACATATAAACTGAAAATCAATTTACAAGACTCACGCCTCCTGACCTCGGATATGGAATTTGTTTCGGGGGATGTGGGCGCGTACCGTTTAGAGTTTATGTTTTACGATAATGGAAAACCGTTAGACCTCTTAGGCAAACTCCTTACCGTAAAAGCAAAGCGCGCGGACGGCGTTATCCTGTCTGACAGCGGAACTGTTTCGGAACATAAAGCGGTATTCGTGCCGAAAAACGATATTTATGCCGTTGCGGGTGAGCTTTATCTGGAAGTTGCCCTTATGGACAGATTAAAAAATTACGTTACCACTAAAATTCTGCTGGCAAACGTCATAGACGGTCTGGGAGAAACAAGCGAAATTGCAGACAATAACGCTTCTGTTTATGTCACGCTTTTAGGGCAGATGAAATCGCAGCTTGACGCAGCAAATGCGTTGCTGGTTGAGACAAATCAAATGCAGGAAGAAACAGCCACGGTCGCAAAAGCAGTGACAGAAAGTGCTGCGGCGGCAAGCGAAAGTGCGCAAAATGCGGCAAAAAGTGAAAAAGCGGCACTTGCCGCTGCTGAAAACGCCGAAAAAAGCGCACGCGCGGCTGCGGAAGAGATAGAAGGACTACTTGTTGACAAGGCAGAATTCTACGGCAACATCACAAGCTTTGATGAGTTGCCTGAAAATCCAAACGCGGGTACATTTTGCTATGTAGAAAATGATATTGCAGAAAATGGTGTGCTTCTAACAGGAAAAGCGTCTGATTTATTGGTTTGTTATGGTAGTGACTCCGTTGAGGCTATAATGCCCCGTGTGGTGCCAGAAGGTTGTTTACATTATTTTTCAGAAGG
>JAZNIA010000044.1:0-18400 GCA_045577195.1 Congzhengia sp. | reverse complement strand
ACCAATGTACGCCTTCGGGTAACCAAAATCAAGGAAAAACCTTGCTTTTGCTCAGTTTTTCCATTCCGCACTATTTTCCGTCCAGCCCAAAGGAGCTGTAGCAAAATGATTATATCATTTTGCTACAGCTCCTTTATGTATTAGTCCTTTATCTTCAGAAACGTCTTCAGTATTCCCGTAATCACCTTTGGAAACTGCACAACAACTACCTTCAAAACAATCGCCCCTTTCTGCTAACTTGATATATAAAATAGATGAGGAGAAACAGCGTTTATCCGCAGATTTTGCAAATTGCAATAAACAGAAGCAGAATGCCTTCAATGATGACCAGACAGATAGTAGGAAGAATCAGTCCTGCAAAAATGCCGAGACAGAATGCGCCGCAAATGAGTGCCCAGATTTTATATTTCAGTCGCATTGAAAAGCGCCTCCCGCGGGTTACTATACTACAATATATGACGTGGGGTAAAATGTGTTACTCAGCGAATCTTATTTTTCTCCAATCGCGCACACAGCTACCGTCATGTCGTCGTATGCAATCCCATCAGAGCAGAAAAGAGCTGCATTTAGCACGTTATTTGCCAACTCCTGCGGACTGCCGCTAAAGCCTTCTGCGATGTCAAAAATCTTGTTGTGGTCCGGCGTGTCTAACGCATCAGAAACACCGTCTGTTACCATGATCAGATACTCTCCCGCTTTCATATACCGCATATCGTAATCCGGGTCGAGAGATTGCACCAGCCCTGCCGGCAGGGAAGAGGCATAGATGGTTTCGTTGCCGTCTTTGGATTTTAAATAGGAATTGGAAGATCCGGTTTTCACAAATTCCATCGTACCCGTGTAGAGATTGAGAATACAAAGGTCAATGGTCGCAAAGGTGTCTTTGTCGGCATTTGTCATCAATATGTTGTTAATCAGCCGCACGCAGTTTTCTTTATCGAATCCTGCCGTGAGCAGATTTTTTGCAAGACGCGTCGTTACGCTACTTAGAAAATGTGCCTTTTCTCCGCTTCCCATACCGTCGGACAGAATCACGGCAATTTTTCCGTTACCACAGGGGAAGAAAATGGCGCTGTCACCGCTGCTTGTCGAATGCTTACGGGTGGCAGAGGCAAACGCAATATCTGCTTCAAACCGTGTTTGCTGCGAAAAGGTTAAGTGGCAGACGTCGTCACTACACACGCGGTTCTCCCGCAACATGGGAACCTCTAGAACCTCAGAAATTGCGGCAGCAACGGTGGTGGAGCAAACCAGCTTTTCGCCGCAGCTAACCTTGTCCATGGTAACCGAAAAACCATCACCGCTGCAAACGCTGACCTTGTCGCAAAAAATTCCGCGTCGGTCTAATGCGCCAAGAATTTTGCGCTCCAGCTCAGGCTCATATTGCATGCGGGCTTTTAAGCGATCCTTCATATTGCTTAAAATCATGGAAATGTTGGAAAACTGCTCTGCAACCAAACGCTTGCTTTCTGCAACGCGACCTGCCCACATACGGGTAACTTTATAGGACTCATAATTTTTGTTCAGCTCTGCCAAAAATACATCGCGGCGAATACACATATCGGTAAAGGTTTGGGGAACATCGGTTTTTGCAATCGCGTTTTTGCGTTCCATAATTTTGTACATATCCTCCATGCAGGCAAGCGTTTCTTCGCGGCTTTTGTTCCAGCAGAATTTGCATAAGGAGCAGTTTTTGCAAACGGCTTCTGCCGTTTTGTCAAATACTACGCCATGGGGTTCGCTCATAGGCTCAAACAGCTCGTCCATTACATTTTTAAATACTAAGCTTACAGAATCCATGGAGGAAACAGCCTCGTTAAACTGGTCTTCAACGGTACGGCAAATCCGCGCGCCAAGGGGTTCATCAAGTGCTGCTTTTGCGGTAAGAGAGCCAAACTTTACAAGGATAGAGTCGGGCAGTAAAAACAAGACAACTGCTGCTAAAGCCACATATGCAACCGTAACAATACCGTCCGCTTCGGGACAAAGTAGGAGAGAGGCACAGGTGCCGGTCAGATAAAATGCAAAGCATACCATGGCTTTGCCATGTTGCCGAACAAAACCTGATGCAAAAGATGCCAAACAATATACACAAACCGTTTGCGCAGAATATGCATCGGCAAGACCCAGAGAAAGACCAAAGACAATGCCGGCGGGACAGGATACGGAAAATCCTAAGGTACTGCTTAAAATTAAAATGGAGGCTACTGCTAAAACGTGCGCAAAGGGTAAGAGTGTGTTTATCATGCTAATGCTGAATACCACAGCACCGCATAAAAACACAAGACTTACAATTTCCGACTGTTCAAAAACGGTACGAACAGAAAAGGTGGAAATCGCCCCTGTGGCTTTGGAAAATGCAAAAAAGGCGAGAAAGGCTATGCCACATTCTGCCGTTAGCATCAGCATATCGTAGGCGAACATTCCCTCGTACATGACATAAATTGCACCGTTGAGCAAGAGCGCGGCAGTTGCCAAAACTGCCTGCAGGCGAATTTTGTTCTTCAACTCTTTTTGAAAGATAATCCCAAGGGCGGAAAGAATTAAAATAATGCCGCCGTATTTTAAAGAAAAGGTCGGGTACCCGACGGAAAAAATCCCGATTGCAGCGCAAAGAACATAGGATAACCTCCTGCGGCTGAAAAAAAGCACTGCAAAATAGGCGATGCCTAAGGGGGATATGAGGTATCCCAAAAAGGAAATGCGGCACAAAAGCAATAATGCCGTATTTTCTATCAATTCTGTCTTGTCTAGTTTAGAAAAAAGTATTTTCAGGGCGTTTTTTTGCCAAAATGCCCCCGGTTTTATGGTTGTTTCCAATTCGTGTTTCATCTTATGTATGCCTCCATTTTTTATTTATTTCCATTATATACCATTTATTGGAAGAAAAATGTAAAATTATGGAAGCTGATAAAAGAAACTTTTCGACAAAATATTTACCGGTTTTTGTGCGGAATTATAAAAAACACTCCTGTTCCATTTTTTGAAACAGGAGTATTATCCTTATAAAAGCTTTTCTGCCTTGTGTGGTGCGCGCGTTTTGCTACAGCCCTATCTTTATTCTAACAGTTTTTTGATGAGTGCCTCTGCCGTAGGTTCCGGCAGGTCAATGGGGTTTTGCTGTTCGTAAAACGTATCTAAATAATGGGAATCCGAATCTGTAATGATTTGATAGCGGGAAAGATAGGGGTATTTTTCGAGCGCCTCATCTTTTGTCATATTTTTGGAAAGCTCCACGGTGGTAAACCCCAAATCCTCCGGCACAGTGCCGAGGTTTGAAATAACACTATATGAGCTTCGGTCCACATGGGCGGGAAATATAACGCCGCCGAGAGAGCGCACAAAAGTCGCCGCGTTGTAAACCGAGCAGGTCACGGCGGTCACCAAAAGCCGTTCCTCTGTGCCGACCGGTTCGTCCAGTTCGTTTAAATAAAGCTGCTCGCCGAAAATGTCAGGACGATTTTTGACCTGTAAGCGATATTGTTCCAGCCAACTATCAAATTCCTTGGCAATCTCAATGGTTGGAAACAGACATACAAAATGCGCTTCTTCTGCGGTTTCCAGTTCCATACCGGGCACCACGGTAATTGGCAGGTTCTGCGCCACTTTCATGGTAGCTTCAACGTTGCCAATGGAGTTGTGGTCGGTTAAAGCAATGATGTTCAGCCCGCACAAAACTGCCATGTTTACGATGTTATTAGGTGTCATGTCACGGTCTCCGCAAGGGGAGAGGGCAGAATGAATGTGCAGGTCACAGTAGTACGTCATAATTGTTCTTTGATACGGCAGGCGAGGTTAAATGCCGTTTCTTTCGATTTTAAAAGGGTAATATTCTGCATTGTCGCCTTTTTCACAGTTTCTGCATCCGGGTCTAAGCCTTCCACAATCACGATTGCAGAAACGCCTGTTAAAACAGCCACAGCTGCAACGTTCACGTTACCCTGCACGGTAAGCCAAACGTTCCCCTCTTCTGCCTTTGACATAACCACACTGAGCATATCTCCGATATAGCAGCCGGTAATTTCAGCATTCGGGTCTGCGATGTGTACTGGTTCTAAATCGCATGCCTTTGTTAAATTTAAAACCGTCATGATACTGCTCCTTTCCGGCTCAAATCAGTTGTTTTGCTGTGTAAGCGAGTGGAACTGCTCGCGCAGTTTGTGAATACAATCCGTTTCCTCTGCAAGCCCGCGGACAATATCCTCTGCCATACATTTGCAGGTTGGAGAGCCGCAGGAGCCGCAATCAATTTGCGGGAGCTGTTCGTAAATGGCTTCCATCTGCTCCATTCTCTGCATCGCCGTAGCAAGATCCTCCGCAAGATGCATGCTGTCGCGGTATAAAACGGGGACGTTCCAGGAAAGCTCTTCTTCTGAAATATCCACAGATTCTTTTGGAAGTTGTTTTTTCTTTTGCAGCTTTCCGATTTCTACAATGCGCATCTTGGCGACATATCCGTTCTCCACGGTCAAAGGACCGCCGACGCAACCGCCGGTGCAGGAAAGCGCTTCGATAAAGTCAATGTCTAAGTTTTCGTCGTCTTCGATTTCCTCTAATAAAGAAATGATATTATCAATCCCATCAACACACAGTGTCCTTTTTTCGGACAGCGCTTTAATTTCGCCACCGGTACGCGCCCAGTTGATGCCCTCCAAAGAGGAATTGCTTAAAGGTTTTATATCCTTAAGCCCCTTTAAAACGGGTAACAGCGCCATATAAACAGCTTTGATGGACAAAACACCGCTGATGGGAGATGCGCTAAGTCCCAACGGGTTTTGCACCGTTGTAGCTTTCGCTGCGCAGGGAGAAATAAAAAACACGCCGATTTCTTCAGGGGAAAGTCCTGTCTTTAAAACGGCTTCGCGGCGGGCGGCAATCGCTGCTGCCTCCACTGGTGCAATTACAGGGAGAATATGCGCAAGCAGACCGGGAAAGCGAACGCTGATTAGTCTGAGCACTGCAGGACACGCCGAACTGATGACCGGCTTTTCAAGGTTGCCTGATGCCAATAATTTTTTCGTGTACTCTGTAATAGACTCTGTGGCTTTTGCTGCTTCATAAACTGCATCAAAACCAAGAGCAATCAACCCATTTAGTACATAGTCAATATTTTTCAGTTTATGAAATTGACCGTACAACGTGGGAGCAGGCACGGCGATGTTATATTTAAAATTGTCTAATGTATCAAACGTATCTGTTACGGCTTGTTTAGCGTGATAAGGGCAAACCTTAATGCATTCACCACAGTCAATGCAAAGTTCTTTAATAATTTTTGCTTTCCCATCCCGGATGCGGATTGCTTCGGTGGGGCAACGCTTCAGGCAGGCGGTGCAGCCTTTGCACTTTTCTTTATCCAGCCTGACGGAATGAAATAGCTTGTTATCATTTGAGACCATTTAGACACCTCCGGTTCTCAAAAATATGTGCATTTACGATATATAAATGACGATCTCAACAGTGGTTCCCTCGCCGGGAACGGAGGAGATTTTAAGCTCATCAGAATATTTTTTCATGTTAGGAAGTCCCATGCCTGCGCCAAAGCCAAGTTCTCTTGCCTCGTTGGTTGCGGTGGAGAAACCCTCCTGCATAGCGAGGTGGATGTCTTTGATACCGGGACCGTGGTCCGAAAAGGTGATAATAATTTTATCGGTTGCAATTTCAACATTAACACAGCCGCCTTTTCCATGAATCACGGTATTGATTTCTCCCTCGTACATAGAGATTGCGGCTTTGCGAATTATTTCCGGCGCAACACCGAGTTGTTTGAGTACCTTTTTAATATTACTGGATGCCTGACCGGCAACTGAAAAATCTGTGCCGTCAATATCATAATGCAATTTCAGATTCTGGGACATTACGCGTCCCCCCTGCCGGACAAACCGTTGGTATATAATTTCCCGCAAGCGGTGTAGAGTGGCTTTTCCGTAGAGAAAATAGCCATATCCATTTTTTTTGCCAGGTCAACTACGTCTTCTGTCGGCACCTTTCCGCGGACAAATACAATTACCTTTATATCCATCATTTCCGCAGTACGGATTACCTGGGCATTCACCAGACCTGTCAGCAAAAGTGCCTGGTCTTTCACAAAAGCCAGTACATCACTCATCAGATCACAGCCACATGCAGACTTCACCTCGGTCGTTTCCCAGCCTTCAGGTGCATAAATCAATTTTGCATTTAAAATTTCTTGCATTTCCTGCAGTTTCATAGTGCGTTAACTCCTTATTGATACAAATATGCCCGATTCGCGGACGACGTGTGTTACGAAATTGAAAATTCAGTCAGCATTTTACTTGTGCGCTCATACAGATAGTCAATAAACGGTTCTCCGAATTTTTTTGCCATTGCGGTGAGTGCCCGATTTATATCTGCGGAACGTTTTTTTACGTCATGACAATCCGAACCGATGACGGAAATTAACCCCTCCGCTGCCAAAGCGCGGAAAACGCGTCTGCCGGAAAAGGTGAGAAAAGATTGTGCGTTCACCTGGAATTTTGCGCCATAAGTAATTAAACGGTCAATTTTGTCTAAATCTTTCGGGCGGCGCAGGTACCGATCAATGTGCGCCATAACGGGGGTTAAATTGCGGGTTATCACAATCTCATGAATCTCTCGTAAATTCCATTTGTTCCAGGAGGTGTAGGGGATCTCTAAAAGAAGGAGATCCGTTCCTTCAATACAAAGCTTGGGAAGGTCTTCTTGCTCAGATAGCGTAGCCGAAAGCAAAACCTCTGCGCCGCATAAAAGTTTCGGGAAATTTCCCCCGTCTTTCTTCATAGCGCGACGAAGCTGCGTCAACTTCTCATCGCGACGGGCGCAGAACTCTGAAATTGACGTATCCGGCAGATAGTGTGGCGTTAGAATCACAGTCTCTGCACCGCAGGCGTATGCAGTTTTGAGCATAGAAATTGATTCGTCCAATGTTTTTGCGCCGTCATCCATTTCCGGCAGAATGTGGGTGTGAAAATCAATGTACCGCATAAACGGCACCCCCTTTTTTCTCTTTTTCAGATGCTTTGGTAATAGTATTTGGTATAATATTTTTTCTTTTGTTTGCGGTTGAAAGCACTGATGGTAATGAAACCCAGAATTTTTGCCTTGGTAAATTGCAGTGCGCTTATTGCCTTTTTTAATTCTAAAGCAATGGTTTGTCCGCATTTGCAAACAAATATCGCGTTTTCCACCGAGCGACTCAGTGTAATTGTATCAGCAACAGCATTCACTGGAGGAGAATCAAAAATGATGTAATCATAGTTCTCTTTTACTGAGGCAATCAGGACTTGCATTTTTTTAGAGGAAAGAAGCTCCGAGGGATTGGGCGGCAGCTTTCCTGCTGTGATACAGTCAATATTCGCATTTTCCAAATGCTGAATAATGTCATCAAGCTCTGCAAACCCACCTAAAAAGTTTGCCAATCCTTTAGCGTTTTTTATCTTTAAATAACAGTGAATTCGCGGGCGTCGCATATCTGCATCCACCAGCAATACACGCGCCTCTGTTTGCGCCAGAGCAGTAGCTATATTAATACAGGTGGTGGTTTTGCCTTCGGCAGGTTGGGCAGAAGTGAACAAAACGCACTTGCCACCTTCTATATCCGAGAGAGAATACATTAAATTGGTTCTCGCTGCTTTTAATGCTTCTGATAAAACAACGCTGGGATTGCCGGTAATCAAGTCGCAGTCTGACACAATATGTGTCGGACGATTATGAAACTTAATAAATGAACTAGACACCAGGGAAACACTCCTTATAGTTTATATATAAAAGTTTTAAAGAAAATTGGCTCAATAAGCATAAAATCAAACTAAACTAATTCTATTATAACAGACAATCAAAATAAATTCAATAAAATTTCAAAAAAAATGCTTGACAAAATTATTATTGTCAGTTATAATGTAATTGAAAATAATAATCATTATCGATTTTAGAGGAGGGAATTCATGAACTTCTCAAAACAAAGAGAGTCTATTTTGGACTATCTTAGAAACACAAAGCGGCATCCAACGGCGGAGCAAATTTATTCTGATTTAAAAGAAAAGTTTCCCCGTCTGAGTTTAGCGACGGTTTACAGAAATTGTAATCTTCTCTGCGAAAACGGGCAGGCGCTAAGGCTTACCACTAACGGAAGAACAGACCATTTTGATGCAGATACATCCGATCATCAACACTTTGTCTGCACAAATTGCGACAACGTGTATGACCTGTTTTTCAGTCTCCCTGATGGCATGATAAACACGCAACTGGGGGAGGATTTTTTGCTAGAGTCTTATCAGCTTTATGTATTTGGAATCTGCAGAAACTGTAAAAATGCTATTATGCAAAACAAATCAAGTTTATTATATGATGGAGGTAAAAAGTTATGAAAAAATTTGTATGTCCCGTTTGCGGTTACGTTCATGAGGGTGAGGTTCCGCCGGAGGCTTGTCCTTTGTGCAAGGTTCCCGGTGAAAAGTTTACTGTGATGGAAGCAGGCGGAAAATTAGCTGCTGAACATGAATACGGCGTGTACGCCAAAACCGTAAAAAACAACCCCGACATCAGCGAGGAAGATAAAAAGTTTATCTTTGACCAGCTGATGGCAAACTTTAACGGCGAATGCGCTGAGGTTGGTATGTACCTTTGTATGGCGCGTATTGCACATAGAGAGGGCTATCCCGAAGTTGGTCTTTACTGGGAAAAGGCAGCTTTTGAAGAAGCAGAACACGCGGCAAAATTTGCAGAGCTTTTAGGTGAAGATTTAGAGCCGAATATGAAAGCAACTACAAAGGAAAATCTTGCTTGGAGAGTAGATTGCGAATACGGCGCAACACAAGGAAAGTTTGACCTTGCAAGCTGTGCAAAGAAAAACGGCTTAGATGCAATTCACGATACCGTTCACGAAATGGCGCGCGATGAAGCTCGGCACGGTAGAGGTTTAGAGGGTTTGTTGAAAAGATACTTTGATTAATCAATAAATGGCTTAAATACTATACTGTTAAGATATTGAGGGGTTGCTTGTCAGCAACCCCTCAAACATATTTTTAGGTATCTTAACCAAATCAAATTGGAAGATAAGGTGGAAAATGATTATTATTTTTCCACCTAACAAAATATTTAGCAGCATGTATGATGCTAACAAGACCTGCTATTTTCAGCAGGTCTTGTTTTTCTGTATCGTGTATGATATAATTAATATATATGAAATTGTGTGCTACGAAGCTTTATCTCAGTCTGAGGGTTCTATAAAATTTTGCCTCGCCATGCAGATTGGTGGCATCGCATTTGGAAAACCTGAAAGTCTTGATGTGTTGGTGGGAGAGAATGACTTAAAATTGGGCACTCATTTCAATAACATGACAAGGAGTTGCGGAAAATGATTTTTAAACATTATGACAGAATTGTATTTGCCGGGGATTCCGTTACGGATATGGGAAGCGCTCAGCCCGTAGGAGAAGGAATGTTTGACAATGTCGGAAGAGGGTATGTACGCGTTCTTGAGAGTATGTTTGCTTCGTATTATCCGGAAGTATTATTGAGAGTTACAAATTCCGGCATATCCGGAAACACAAGCAGAGATTTGCTGGAAAGATTTGACCGCGATGTTGTAGAACTTAACCCTGATTGGGTTTCAATCTGTATTGGTATCAACGATGTTTGGAGACAGTTTGACTGTCCGGCAATTGTTGAATCTCATGTGCTGCCCGACGAATATGAAAAAAATGTAGAAGAGATGATACTGAAAGTCAAGGATAACGTAAAGGGCATCTTTATTTTGTCTCCATATATCATAGAATCGAATCGAGATGATATGATGCGGAAAAGAATGGACGAATACGTTGAAATATGTAGAAAACTTGCAGAGAAACACAGGTGTATTTTTGTCGATTTTCAAAAAATGTATGAGGATTATTGCAAAATTCAGCATTCTTGTTATATCGCCTGGGATAGAATTCATCCAAACCAGATTGGCGCAACATTAATGGCACGAGAATTCCTGAAGGAATGCGATTTTGAATATAACCACAGACTGTAATGAGGCACATTTCTGTAGAACAAAGGATACCTTAAAGAAAGGTCGGATTAAATTGAAAACGATTCATGTGAATATCCCCGGATATGCGTATGACATTGTCATCGGACAAAGTATTCTAAAGGACGTGGCGCGATATGTATCCGAGGTTGCAAACCCTGCGAAAATCTTAATCGTAACGGACGAGAACGTATTTCCACTATATGGCGAACCGGTACGATTATCCTTATCTATGCTGGCGGAAACCAAAACGGTTGTGCTCCCTGCGGGGGAAACTACGAAATCTATTGATTTTTTAAAACAGCTCTATGATGAGGCTTTTACCTTTGGTATGACGCGTTCGGATTTGGTGGTTGCCTTGGGAGGCGGCGTGATTGGTGATCTGTCCGGATTTTTTGCGTCCACACTTTTACGCGGCGTACAAATCATTCAAATCCCCACCACACTGCTTTCACAGGTAGACAGCTCTGTTGGCGGGAAAACTGCCATTGATGTACCGCAGGGAAAAAATCTGGTGGGAACATTTTATCAGCCTGCGCGTGTTTTGATTGATATCGAAACATTACGAACACTGTCCGATAAAGAGTTTTTTGGAGGATTAGCGGAGGTAATCAAATACGGTGCAATCTGGGACAATAACCTGTTTGAAAAGCTGGAGCGAGCAGAAAACCGCGCGGAATTGATGGCGCAGATCGAGGATATTGTGTATACGTGCTGCGAGATTAAACGCCAGGTGGTGGAACAGGATGAGCACGATACGGGACTTCGTATGATTCTAAATTTTGGGCACACCACGGGACATATTGTGGAAAAAGCGTATCACTACACGGGTTACGTGCATGGTGAGGCAGTTGCATTTGGCATGGTGATTGCTGCGCGCATGGGTGAGACCCTTGGTATTACGAAAACAGGAACGGCACAAAGACTTACCTGTCTGATTGCAAAGTATAGTCTTCCAACCGATGTTGCGGTGAGTGATGACCAGCTTTTAAGCGTTGCGCTGGACAAAAAATCATCCGGTGGCGTGATTTCTGTTATTTTGCTGGAGGAAATCGGCAAATACAGAATTCATAACATTTCGGTTACTGAATTTTGCGATCTATGCAAATCTGTGTGGAAGTAAATCTAATAAAAATATAAGCCCCAAACACACCGCCAAGGTGTCTGTTTGGGGTCTATTTTTATGTATAAAACGAAAAGCATTGGAAAAACTACACCATACAAACCAATTCATGGAGGGAAAGACAATGTCACCAAAAGAATTAATGTATGTAGAAGACGCATTGGAACACGAAAAACAAATGAAAACTGCCTGCACTGATTTTTCTTCGCATTTGCAGGATCAGGAACTCAAAAGCTTTGTGCAGAGTTTATCTGCAAGGCATCAGGAAACATTTAGCAAGCTATATAGCTTGCTGACACAGTAAAGGAGGAGACCGATGGAAGACAGAGTCATGATGGAGAATATTTTAACCGCAACAAAAAGCGCCTGCGATCTTATGATGCACGGTACCATAGAATCCTCAACACCTGCGGTGCACAGTGCGTTTAAGGTGTCGCTAAACGAATGCTTAGCCATGCAAAACGAGATTTACGCAAAGATGTCGGAAAAGGGCTGGTACACCACACAGCAGGTAGAACAGCAAAAAATTGACAAGGCAAAACAGAGCTTTGCCGGCTGACCCGGTAAAAAAATACGCCCGACCAAAGAATTGGTCGGGCGTATTTAAGTTGTTATGTTAATCTAATAGCGTTTTAAAGAATCAAATCGGTATCCTTCGCTTTGGAAATACTCGATAATACCGGGCAGTGCATCAACAGTTGCCTGCTTTGCGCCTGCATCGTGCATCAGCATAATCAGCGAGTCAGAACCGGCTTTTTTTGCAGTTTTCTTTGCCGTTTCAATTAAATTTGCGGAAACAGGATGTGAGGTTTCTGCGTCGCCGGACATACAGTTCCAGTTGACAAAGGGCACGTTTTCCTGAATCAAGATTTCCTTAAAAGCTGCTCGCTCTTCGCGGAATGCGCCGCCGGGGAATCGGAAAATATCGGTGTAGTTTTCCTCGCCCACAATATTTTTGATTGCTTCTTTGGAACTGTTTAGTTCATACAGGAAACCTTCATTGTCGCTGTATACGGTGTCAAAATCGTGAGAATAGCTGTGGGAGGCAATGGAATGCCCCTCGTCGGCAATGCGTTTTGCCAGCTCAGGATATTTTTCGACATTTTTTCCAAGCGCAAAAAATGTTGCTTTTACGTTATATTGCTTCAAAACGTCTAATACCTGCGGCGTGACCTTAGAAGATGGGCCGTCGTCAAAGGTGAGATAAACGACTTTATCTCCCACTTCGGCGGGATAAATTTCGGTGTAGTCGGCAGAAGGCGTTCCGTCCGGGCTGACGCAGTCGCGCACCTGATATTCCGGATACAAAACAGCTTCGTAGGTATATGTTGCCCCGCGTAGAGAACGGTCATATTTTGTGCAGGAACGAATGCCGCAAATGACCCAAATGAATAAAATGAGGACAAGTAACACCAATAACGTATTTTTATTTGGTTTGAATTTATATTTTTTTCTTTTGTTCTGTGCCATTTTCTCACGCACCTTCTGCAGTTTATGTCGCATTTTGTAGGTTTATTCTTTTATTATACAGAATAAATGTTACATAACTATTACATTCTGTTGAATTTTCGGCATTATTTCAAAAAAAAAGCATATGAATATAAAAAAAGCGTGGGGTCGATTTTTATGAAAATCAAATTTTTTCTTTCTTTTTTGACGTTTATTATACTGTCGAGTGGTTGTAGCTCAAAAGGTGTATTTCAAGAAGAAATTACAGAAACAATCGCACCAGTAAACGTGCAGGTGCCTGCAAGACTCAACGAGGGATACAGCGACTTACCGAATAAAAAGTACGGTTGGGGTCTAAAGAAAAACAAGCAAGCACCGCCGGATATTCCTGTAGAAACTGTGGGAATCCTAAAAAAATACGGCGGGATCTATAAAGACAGCGAGCCGCGTTCTTTGTACCTGACCTTTGACGAGGGGTATGAAAACGGATACACGGCACAGATTTTAGACGTGTTGAAGGAAAACGAAGTGCCTGCGGCTTTTTTTGTGACAGGACCGTATGTGGAAAAGGAAACGGAGCTTATAAAACGCATGGTAGATGAGGGACATATTGTCGGGAACCACACGGTAAATCACCCGTCAATGCCTGAGGTGAAAAGTGCGGAGCAGTTACAAAAGGAAATAAACGGGCTTGCCGATAGCTTTTACGAATTGACGGGACAGGAGATGAAATATTTTCGTCCGCCTATGGGAGAATATTCTGAGCGAACCCTTAAAATTACGCAGGATCTGGGCTATACCTCTGTGTTCTGGAGTTTTGCATATAAGGATTGGGACACGAAATCGCAAAAGGGAACAGAATATGCATATAGTCAAATTAAAGACGGCATACATGACGGAGCAGTTTTGCTTTTGCATGCTGTGTCAAAGGATAATGCCGAGGTGCTTGACCGTATTATTAAAGAACTAAAAAGTGAGGGATACCGCTTTAAATCATTGGATGATTTTGGAAAACAAGTTGGTGAAAATTGAGGCGTATTTCCTGCTGTGATTTGTTGATACTAAAACCAAAAGATAAAGGAAGTGGTAAATTGCGGACGCGGACAAAAAAACGGGTGCAGACGTTTTTTGTATTTTTAATTGTAACGGCAACAGCGTTGTTTATAGAATGCGATGTATATTTTCCGGATAAAATCAACGTATTTCACGGAGAAACTTTCACTGTGCGGGAAGGTTCCCCCTACACGGTGGATATTGCTGCCTCTAAAACGCTGGGGGCAGAGGGTGCGTATCAGGCAGAAATCAAATTATTTGGTTTGATTCCGGTCAAAAACGTGGAGGTGGATGTTCTTCCTGTAACAGAGGTTTTGCCGGGCGGAAAAACTGTTGGCATTAAGTTGTTTACCAAAGGGCTGATGTGTGTCGGAACGGAAAAGCTTACGGGGGAAAACGGCGCAACGGTCGACGCGGAAAAGCAAGCGGATTTAAAAAGTGCGGACATGATTTTGCGGGTAGACGGATTAGAACTTCACACCATTGAACAGTTTGCAAAAATTGTGGAGGAGTCGGAGGGCAGAACGCTTACGCTTATGACAGAACGAAACGGAGAAACAGCAGAAAAAAAGCTCACGCCCGTTAAAACGGATTCCGGATACAAGCTGGGTATCTGGGTAAGAGACAGCACGGCAGGTATCGGTACTGTAACTTTTTTGAACAAAAAAAACGGTATGTACGGTGCATTGGGACACCCCATTACTGACGTGGATACAGGTATGATTATGCCTGTCGAGCAAGGGAGTGTTTCGGATACAAAGATTATAGACGTCAAAAAAGGTGAGCGGGGCCAGCCGGGCGAACTTTGCGGTCTGTTTGCGCAGAGCGGAACAGACCGCGGTGTTATCTTTAAAAATACTGCAAAAGGCATTTACGGTGTGATGGAGGAAAACTATTCGGTAGGAGCCGTAAAAGATGCAGTTCCCGTGTCGTCTAAAGAGCAAGTGCGCACAGGAAAAGCGGAAATTTATGCTAATGTCGAGGGAGATAAAGTAGAACGCTTTGAAGTGGAAATCACAAAAATCATGAAGCACGCGCAAGATGATAAAAACATGGTCATCAGTGTCACAGACCAAAGACTTTTGGATATTACAGGTGGTATTGTGCAGGGGATGTCTGGGTCTCCAGTGATTCAAAATGGGAAATTAATTGGAGCCGTTACGCATGTTTTCGTAAACGATCCTACGAGAGGATATGGAATTTTTATAGAAAACATGTTGGCAGAAGCGGAGACAATGAAATAAGTTCTCAAAAACCAAGGGTTTTATGTTATAATTGCAAAAGAACGGGATGTGCACAGCACATCCCGTTCTTAATATTTTATGCAGTTTCGATTGCGTTTGCCTTGTGGAGATTGAGTTTTTCAACTGCCCAGTCGCGCATTTTGTACTTTAAGATTTTGCCTGCCGCGTTCATGGGGAACTCATCAACAAATTCTACATAACTGGGAACCTTGTGTTTTGCCATATGGTCCAGCACATATTGTTTGATTTCCTCCGCAGAGGACTGCTCGCCCGGCTTTAAAATGACGCATGCCATAATCTCTTCGCCGTACTGTTCGCTGGGAACACCAATTACCTGAACGTCCTGTACTTTTTCGTGGGTGTAGATAAAATCTTCGATTTCCTTGGGATAAATATTTTCGCCGCCGCGAATAATCATATCTTTAATGCGACCGGTAATTTTATAGTTACCGTCAGGAAGTCTTCGCGCGAGGTCGCCCGTGTGGAGCCAACCGTCTTTATCAATGGCGGCATCGGTTGCTTCGGGCATCTTATAGTAACCCTTCATGATGTTATAGCCCTTTGCAACAAACTCGCCGTCAACATTATCCGGTAAATCCTCGCCGGTTTCAGGATCAACAATTTTACACTCAACACCGTATATTGCACGGCCTACTGTATTGACACGGGTTTCGAGTGAATCGTCCGTCCAGCTCATGGTGGTGGCAGGAGATGCCTCGGTCTGACCGTAAGTAATACAAATTTCGGGCATGTGCATTTTATTGATCACGTCCTCCATTACTTTAACGGGACAAGGACTGCCTGCCATGATGCCTGTTCTCATGTACGAAAAATCAGTTTTATCAAAGTCTTCATGTCCCAGCATTGCGATAAACATGGTGGGAACACCGTGGAACGCTGTAATTTTTTCCTTGTTGATGCAGGCAAGAGACTTTCTTGGGGAGAACTGTGGCATGGGCGACATGGTGGTTCCGTGGGTTACGGAGGCGGTCATTGCCAGTACCATGCCGAAGCAGTGGAACATGGGCACTTGAATCATCATGCGGTCTGCCGTGGACAAATCCATACAGTCGCCAATTGCCTTTCCGTTATTGACCACGTTATAATGGGTCAGCATAACGCCTTTGGGGAATCCGGTTGTGCCGGATGTGTACTGCATGTTGCAAACGTCGTGTTTATCAATTTTCGCACGACGATTTTGCACCTCTTCTATCGGTGTTTTTTCGGCCAGAGCCATCGCCTCATCCCAGGAGAAGCAGCCGGGTTGCTTGCCGTCAACCGTAATAATATTTTTCAAAAACGGAAGCTTTTTGGAATTTAACTCGCCCGGTTTTGCATTTTTCAGTTCAGGGCAGAGTGAATTGATGATTTCAATATAATTAGAATCCTTGCAGGAGTCAACCATAACCAGTGTGTGCGTATCGGACTGGCGGAGCAGGTATTCTGCTTCGGGTACTTTGTAGGCAGTGTTTACCGTAACCAAAACGGCACCAATGGTGCAGGATGCCCAGAAGGTAATAAACCATGCAGGAACATTGGTCGCCCAGATGGCAACATGGTCGCCGCGTTTTACACCCATCGCAATCAGCGCGCGGGCGAAACGGTAAACGTCCTCGCGAAACTCGGAATAGGTTCTGGTGTAGTCCAGCTCCGTATAACGAAATGCATATTGGTCGGGAAATTCTGCACAAATACGGTCTAAAACGTCCGGGAAGGTGCAGTCAATTAAATGCTCCTTTGGCCAGGGGTATTTTCCGTCACCGCGTTTGCTGTCAAAAAGCTTATGTGTTTCGCCAACCAGATAATCCTGCATAAAGTGCGCAAACGCGGGAAATACAATGGCAGCCGCCTCTAGGTCTTTGTTCCAGCGCTTGGTCCACTCTAAGGATACATAGCCGTCATAACCGGATATTTTGAGCAGGTCTAAAATTTCAATCACGGGCACGTCGCCGTCGCCTAAAATTTTATACTGGACAGAGCCGTCTTCGTTCATGACGGAATCCTTGATATGTACATATCTGGTATAAATGCCGATGTTGTCAATGGTTTGCTTTGGTGACTCGTTCATAAAACGGAAGGGATGGTGAATATCCCATAAAACTGCCACATGGGGGTCGTTAACCGCTTCGATGATGGATTTTAAGCGCGCGGTATCTGCATACACGCCGGAAGTTTCCACCAAAAGTTCGATGTTTTTTTCTTTTGCTGCAGGAAGCAAACGGTTTAAAAGGGAAATCACGCGTGCATCGTCAATCTCGCCTCTGGGATCGGGATTTCTATCGCCTAAAATGCGGACATAACGACAGCCCAATTTCGCTGCCAGATCAATATAGGAAAAGCCTTCCTTGAGCGCTTCGTCCTCGTCACCTGTTCCGCCTAAAAAGCAGGAGGAGGCAAGGCAGGAAATGGAAAGTCCCAGTTTTTCTAGGTTTTGAAGCGTTTTGTGAAGCTGGTTTTCAGTAAACGGACGCGCTTTTGTCAGGTCCATCTCATTTTCAAGACCGCGCAACTCGATGCCGTTAAACCCTAAATCCTTTGCCATAATATAAATATCGTTCCATGACCATTCGGGACAACCGACGGTGGAAAAAGCGATTTTCATAGATTGTTCACTCCATCATTACAAAATTTTGTGTTATTTATCATAATATCATGTTGCGCCAAAATAGTCAATCCGTTTTTTGCGAAAAACAAGATGAATGAAAAAAAGAAAGCAGAAAAAAGCAAAAAAGAGATGAAAATAGCGGTACACCAACGGGGTGTACCGCTTAAGAGAGGAACCGTTACTCTATAACCGTTTCTGAATCCAAAACGGTTATGGTAATCATATGGGTTAAAATATCGGAATAATTCAGGGAAAGATTGCGATTGGTTTCTGCAAATTCCGAAATGCTTTCTAAGGTGATGTTAAAGGTGAATGGGTAAACGGCGTTTATCGTGCCGTAGCGCACAATCACTTTTTTGCGACCCTTTTTTGCTGCAATCCGAATTCTAGAGCCGATATAGCTTTCGATTTGGGTACGCACACGGTCAATATCGTTTTTTGAAATCACAAAAACACCTTCTTTTGTTTCCTGTTTGCACAAAACAATCAAACAATAAAATAATCCTCTTGCATTATAACATATATATAGGACTTGTGTCAATTAGATAAAAGTGTTGAAAAAATCAATAAGAAATTAGTGATTATACACAAAAGGAGCTGTAATATTACCACAGCTCCTTTTGTATTAAATAGTTTTAATGCTTTTCGACGACCGTTCATGAAACAACAATTTGAGTAAAATCGGCGTTAACACAGAAGATACAATAATTAAAAGGATGACCGGTGTAAAGAACATAGGATCTAAAAGCCCGATGTCTAGGCCTTTCTGCGCTACAATTAACGCAATTTCACCGCGGGTCATCATGCCAACGCCGACAACCAGACTATCATGCCAGGAACGCTTGCATAATTTCGATATTAGCCCACATCCAATTACCTTTGACAAAAGTGCCACCCCCTCAAAGCACGCACAAAAC
>JAZNIA010000043.1:0-15589 GCA_045577195.1 Congzhengia sp. | reverse complement strand
ACTGCGTAGGCGTTAAGGAACAGTTGATTTTCCCTGAAATTGACTACGATAAGATTGACAAAATCAGAGGTATGGATATTATCATGGTAACGACCGCTCAGACAGACGAAGAAGCAAGAGAGCTTCTGAAATTGATGGGCGCACCGTTCGCTACGAAGTAAGAGGAGGAATTAAGATGGCTAAGAAAGCGATGGTAAATAAACAGCGCAAAACGCCTAAGTTCAGCACGAGAGCATACAACAGATGTAAAATCTGCGGACGTCCTCATGCGTACCTCAGAAAGTACGGCATTTGCCGTATCTGCTTCAGGGAACTGGCTTATAAAGGACAGATCCCCGGTGTGAAAAAGGCGAGCTGGTAAGAATTTTTGAAATTCGGAAGGAGGTATAAAAATGCATACAACCGATCCTATTGCAGATATGCTGACAAGAATCAGAAACGCAAACGCTGCAAAGCATATGTGTGTAGATGTTCCCGCATCCAACGTGAAGAAAGCGATTGCTGAAATCCTGTTGGAGGAAGGGTATATTAAGAACTATCAGATTATTGAGGACGGAAAACAGGACATCATCCGTATCGCGTTAAAGTACAACGGTAAGGAAAAAGCAATTTCCGGTCTTAAGAGAGTTTCTGCTCCCGGTCTGAGAATATACAAGAGCAAAGATGAGCTCCCGAAAGTACTCAGGGGCTTAGGTATCGCAATCGTTTCAACTTCCAAAGGCATTATGACCGATAAAAAGGCAAGAAAAGAAAATGTCGGTGGCGAAGTAATGGCGTTTGTTTGGTAATTGGTTTTAAACAAATAGAGGAGGTGCAACAAAGTGTCCAGAATAGGAAGAATGCCTATCGCGGTTCCTGCAGGCGTAACAGTGACAATTGCAGAAGGAAACGTTGTTACCGTAAAAGGACCCAAAGGCACACTGACAAAGGATTTACATCCTGATATGATCATAAAACAGGAAGGCGAAGAGTTAATCGTAAATCGTCCTTCTGAAATAAAAATGCATAAGGCACTGCACGGCTTAACCAGAACACTTTTAAGCAACATGGTAATCGGCGTAACAGACGGTTACGAAAAGAAGCTGGAAGTAAACGGTGTCGGCTACAGAGCACAGTTGCAGGGCAAAAAACTTGTTATGAACTTAGGATACTCTCACCAGGTGGAAATGGAACCCGTTGAAGGTGTTACCATTGAAGTGCCCTCTGCAAACGAAATTATCGTTAAGGGCATCGACAAGCAGATTGTTGGTGAATTCGCAGCGAAAGTTCGCGAAAAGAGACCGCCTGAACCGTACAAAGGCAAGGGAATCAAGTACGCAACAGAGCACATCAGACGTAAAGAAGGTAAGACCGGTAGCAAGAAATAATTCTTGCGCGGCTTAACGCTTCGTTGTTAGAAATTATGGCAAAATCCATAATTTTAATGGCATTACGAAAAAAGGAGTGAAATCGAAATGATTAAAAAGCAGTCAAGCAATGTTTCCAGACTGAGAAGACATAAAAGAGTTCGTAAGACTGTATTCGGTACAACCGCTCGTCCGAGACTCTGCGTTTATCGCAGCCTGAAAAACATATATGCCCAGATCATCGATGATGAAAACGGTACCACACTGGTTGCTGCATCTACCCTGGAAGCTGACCTGAAGGAAGTTTACGGCGGCAACAAAGACGCAGCGAAAAAATTGGGCGAGTTAATCGCAAAGAAAGCCTTAGAAAAAGGCATTGACACTGTCGTATTTGACAGAGGCGGATATATTTACCACGGCCGTGTACAGGAACTTGCAGAAGGTGCAAGAGAAGCCGGTCTGAAATTCTAAGAAAAGGAGGAAATCGTTTTGGCTCAACTGATAGACGCAAGCACATTGGATTTAAAAGAAAAAGTTGTTAACTTAAGCCGTGTTGCAAAGGTTGTAAAGGGCGGTAGAACATTCCGCTTCAGCGCACTGGTAGTTGTTGGCGACGAAAACGGATACGTTGGCTGCGGTACAGGCAAATCTGCTGAAATCCCGGACGCAATCCGTAAGGGTATCGAAGATGCGAAGAAAAATCTGATTAAGGTAAACATGGTTGGAACAACAATTCCTCACGAAATTACCGGCGAATTCGGCGCAGGCAGAGTATTGCTTAAGCCCGCAGGAAAAGGTACCGGCGTTATTGCCGGCGGTGCAGCGAGAGCTGTTATCGAGCTGGCAGGTATCTCTGATATCAGAACAAAATCCCTTCGCTCCAACAATCCCAGAAACGTTGTAAAAGCAACCATTCAGGGTCTGGCATCCTTAAAGAGTGCAGAAGAAGTTGCAAAACTTCGCGGCAAGAGCGTTGAAGAAATTTTAAAATAGGAGGCAAAAGCCATGGCTAAGCTTAAGGTTACTTTAATGAAAAGTACAATTGGCAGAAAAAAAGACCATATAGCAACAGTTAAGGCACTTGGCCTTAAAAAGATTCGTGACACAAAAGAGCACGAAGCAACACCCCAGATTCTGGGTATGATCAAAAAAGTTGATTTTATGGTTAAGGTAGAAGAACTTTAATCCAAAAGGAGGTGCCAAGAAGATGAATTTGAACGAATTATCCCCGGCAGCAGGTTCCAAAAAGGCAGCATTTAGAGTTGGCCGCGGACACGGCTCGGGTAACGGCAAAACATCAGGCAAAGGTCACAAAGGACAGAACGCTCGCTCCGGCGGCGGTGTAAGACCCGGTTTTGAAGGCGGTCAGATGCCGATCTACAGACGTCTTCCGAAAAGAGGCTTTACAAATATCTTTGCTAAGACATATACAGAAATCAATCTCAGCGATTTAAACGGATTTGAAAACGGCGCAACCGTAACAGCTGAAACCTTAAAAGAAGCTGGCATCATCAAAAAGGTGAACGACGGCATCAAGGTTTTGGGACGCGGCGAATTAACCGCAAAAGATCTCGTTGTAAAAGCTGCGAAATTTACGAAATCGGCAGAAGAAAAAATTGCCAACGCTGGCGGTAAGGCGGAGGTGATCTGAGAATGCTTAAGACCTTGCAAAACGCTTGGAAAATTCCGGATCTACGTAAAAAAATGCTTTACACCATCTTAATGCTCATCATTTTTAGATTTGGTTCGTTTATTCCCGTACCGGGCATTAACGCGGACATGATCAGCCAGATGATGGGCGGTTTCGACGGAGGCATCCAGGGTCTCATCAATAACTTTTCCGGTGGCGCGCTGGAGCGTGCTTCCATCTTTGCGATGAGTATCACACCGTATATCAACGCATCTATCATTTTGCAGTTGTTAACGGTAGCAATCCCTGCCTTGGAAAGACTTGCCAAAGAGGGCGAAGAGGGCAGAAAAAAGATTGCATCTTATACAAGATTTGTTACAGTTATTTTAGCATTCGTACAGGCAACAGGTCTTTACTTCAGCTTAGCGGGTGCTATGACATCAACAGGTTTATTCCCTTACCTGATTGTAACCTTCACATTTACAGCAGGTACCGCATTCTTAATGTGGCTGGGTGAACAGATTACCGAAAAGGGTATTGGTAACGGCATTTCCTTGCTGATCGTAATCGGTATTGTATCCAGAGGTCCGGCAATGGTTCAGTCCATGCTTGCCATGATTGAACAGGGTGGTGGCGAAATCAGCATTTCAGCTGTTGCAACCATCGTTGCCATCATCGTGATTGCAGTTGTTGCAATTGCAGCAGTTGTTGCGATGAACGAAGCAGAAAGAAAAATTCCCGTACAGTACGCAAAACGCGTTGTAGGAAGAAAAAGCTATGGCGGCCAGAGCACACACATTCCGCTCAAGGTTATCATGGCAGGCGTTATGCCGATCATCTTTGCAGTATCCATTATGTCCTTCCCAAGAACAATCTCCATGTTTATCCATGGTCAGACTGGTCCCACAGAGGGCTTCTGGGCTACTATTTTAAGATGGTTCAGCGAAACGCATCCCTTCTACATTGTATGCTACTTCCTGCTGATTCTTTTCTTCACGTATTTCTATACTGCAATCCAGTTTAACCCGATTGAAGTATCGAATAACATGAAGAGAAACGGCGGATTTATCCCCGGCATCAGACCGGGCAAGCCCACATCGGACTACATTGCAAAAGTATTGTCCAAGGTTACACTCATTGGTGCTGTGTTCCTGGCAATCATCGCAATCTTCCCGCTGTTGCTTGCTTTTGTTCCGTCGATGAACGGCATCTCGATCGGTGGTACATCTCTCCTGATCGTTGTCGGTGTATCTTTAGAAACTGTGAAACAGTTAGAGTCTCAGATGCTTATGAGACACTACAAAGGTTTCCTTGAATAATCTGGAGGCAAGCATATGAAACTGGTTCTGTTGGGGCCGCCGGGAGCCGGAAAAGGCACTCAGGCAGCGGAATTAACAAAAGCGTTTCATATCCCCGCAATTTCAACGGGACATATTATCAGAAATGCAATTGCGGAAAGAACTCCTGCGGGCATGGAAGCCAAAGGCTATATAGACCGCGGTGAGCTTGTTCCCGACAGTATGGTTATTAACATGGTGAAGGAACGCATCAAGGAAAAGGACTGTGAAAACGGTTATATTCTAGATGGCTTTCCCCGCACCGTTTATCAGGCAGAGATTATGGATGAACTGCCAATTCAAGTGGATTTGGTACTGGAGATTTACGTTGACGAGGAAATCATTGTCGAGCGTCTTTCGGGGCGCAGAGAATGTAAAGTATGCGGTGCAACGTATCACGTGACCGACAATCCGCCAAAGCAGGACGGCGTTTGCGATCGTTGCGGAGAACAACTTCGCCGTCGTGACGATGACGTTCCTGAAATCATCCGTAATAGAATTGAAGTTTATAAAAAGCAGACAGAGCCCTTAAAGCAGTACTATGAAGCGAAAAACCTTCTCGTTTCTGTAAATGGTCAGGATAGAGTGGAGGACACAACAAAGGCGGTCATAGACGCGATTCAGGGGCGGATTGTTGAGGCGAGCAATGATTAAGATTAAATCACGGCAAGAAGTGGAACAAATGCGAATTGCAGGCAGAATTACTGCAGAAACCTTTGAGGTTTTAAGAGAACACATTCAGCCGGGCGTCTCGACAAAGGAGCTTGATAAAATCGCAGCCGAATATATCAAAAAATGCGGTGCAACATGTTCGTTTTACAACTACAACGGTTACCCGGGGCACATATGTACTTCGGTGAACCGCGAAGTTGTACACGGCATACCAAACGCGAAAACAATTCTTCGCGAGGGCGACATCGTAAGCATTGACATCGGCGCGTGCTATGGCGGATACCACGGCGACGCGGCAAGAACGTTTGCAGTGGGGAACATTTCCCTCGAAGCACAACGGTTGATATCCGTAACAGAGCAGAGCTTTTTTGAAGGAATCCAGTATGCCAAACCTGGCAACAGACTCTTTGACATCTCGGCGCACATTCAAAACCTGGTAGAGGAAAACGGCTACTCGGTTGTGCGTGCCTTAGTCGGGCATGGGATCGGGAAAGAGTTGCACGAAGACCCGGAGGTTCCGAACTTCGGAACAGCGGGAAGAGGACCGCGGCTTATGGCCGGAATGACCATTGCGGTCGAGCCGATGGTAAATATGGGTACGTACAAGGTTACAACGCTACCCGATGAATGGACAGTGGTAACAGCAGATGGACAGCTTTCGGCCCATTATGAAAATACGATTCTCATCACAGAGTCGGGGCCAGAAATCTTAACCAAGTGCTAATTTTGAGGTGATGAAATTTTGAAATTCTGTGCCGGTGATATTGTTTTGTCAAAGGCTGGAAGAGACAAGAATAAGCATTTTGTAGTCATGGAAGTGATTGACGAGCAGTATGTGTTGATTGCGGACGGTGACCTGCGTCGGGTGGATAACCTGAAACGGAAAAAATGCAAGCATCTTGAGAACACGGGAAACAAATCCGAGTATATTAAGGAAAAACTCGGTGCAGGGATCCGGGTTACCAACCCTGACCTGAAGAAGGAACTAGCGGAGCATAACAAAACGGACGTATAGGAGGTTGTCAAAAATGGCGAAAGATGGCGTAATCGAGCTGGAGGGAATCGTTTCTGAAGCGCTTCCCAACGCAATGTTTAAGGTTCAGTTTGAAAACGGACATGAGATTTTAGCGCACATTTCAGGAAAGCTCAGAACAAACTATATCAGAATTCTCCCCGGTGATAAAGTAACGGTGGAAATGTCACCTTATGACCTGACAAAGGGCAGAATCACCTGGAGAGCAAAATAAGCAGTATGATAACAAGGATTGCCGCACAATGGCGGTAACGTTGCCATGAAGGAGGTATTTGCAACATGAAGGTAAGACCGAGTGTAAAACCTATGTGTGAAAAATGCAAAATCATTAAGCGTAAGGGTAAGGTCATGGTGATCTGTGAAAACCCGAAGCATAAGCAAAAGCAGGGCTAATAAAAAACGCTATATTTTTCCGGGGGAGCGGCTGAAGCGCTGCGAAAAGATTGATTCTCGTAGCGCGAATTTTCCCGGAGTGGCGATAGATGAAAAATCATAACAAGAAAAGCGAAAAAGTAGGAGGTGCAAACCAAGCATGGCCAGAATTGCAGGCGTGGATTTACCAAGAGAAAAAAGAGTTGAGGTTGGCTTGACATACGTATTCGGTATCGGTCTTGCAAGCTCACAGAAAATTCTTGCTGAAGCCGGAATCAATCCCGACACAAGAGTAAAAGACTTGACCGAGGATGAAGTTTCCAAGCTCAGAGAAATCATCGACAGAGATTACATTGTTGAAGGCGATTTGAGAAGAAATGTCGCTCTTGACATTAAACGACTGATGGAAATTGGTTGCTACCGTGGCGTTAGACACAGAAAGGGTCTCCCGGTTAGAGGTCAGAAGACAAAGACAAACGCTAGAACCAGAAAAGGTCCGAAGCGCACAATCGCAAACAAGAAGAAATAATAAAATCCGATAAAGGAAAGCTTACTGTCGAAAGGAGGAACTATCTAAAATGGCAAAGGTTGCTAAAAGAAGTACCCGCAGAAAGGTTAAAAAGAATATTGAGCGCGGCGCTGTACACATTCAGTCCACGTTTAATAATACAATTATTACAATCACTGATGTTGCCGGTAATGCAATCAGCTGGGCAAGCGCAGGTGGCTTAGGCTTCCGCGGTTCCAGAAAGAGCACACCGTTTGCAGCACAGACAGCTGCTGAAACAGCTGCAAAAGCTGCTATGGAACATGGCTTAAAAACAGTTGAGGTATTCGTAAAAGGCCCCGGCGCAGGTCGTGAAGCTGCAATTCGTGCACTTCAGGCTGCTGGCCTTGAGGTTACCATGATCAAAGATGTAACCCCGATTCCTCATAACGGCTGCAGACCGCCGAAAAGAAGAAGAGTTTGATTTGAAATATTAG
Organism: Congzhengia sp.; assembly: GCA_045577195.1. Taxonomy (GTDB): domain Bacteria; phylum Bacillota; class Clostridia; order UBA1381; family UBA9506; genus Congzhengia. Next base: position 8,215 of record JAZNIA010000043.1, on the reverse strand, counting down.
AAGTTAGGAGGAAACCGAAATGGCAAGAAATATGCAACCTGTATTGAAAAGATGCAGAACTTTAGGCATTGAGCCTTCTGTTATGGGCTACAACAAAAGCTCCAACAGAAATCCCAAGCCTATGAGAAGAAAGCAAAGCGAATATGGACGCCAGCTTACCGAGAAGCAGAAAGTTAAGTTTATCTACGGTATGCTTGAAAAGCAGTTCAGAAAATATTATGAAATCGCAATAAAGATGCCGGGCGTTGCCGGTGAAAACCTGCTCTCTTTGTTAGAGTCCAGACTGGATAACGTTGTATTCAGACTTGGCCTGGCTAACACAAGAAGAGAGTCCAGACAGATGGTAAATCACGGACATATCCTGGTAAACGGCAAAAGACTTGATATCCCTTCCTACCGCGTTAAGGTTGGAGACGTTATCTCCCTGAAGGAAAAGACACAGGGTTCTGAAAGAATGAAAGACATTGTTGAAGCAAATTCTTCCAGACTGATTCCGAAGTGGTTAGATATGGACAAAAATACTCTGACAGGTAAAGTAATTGCGGTTGCACAGAGAGATGATATTGATTTTGAAGTTGAAGAGCATCTTATTGTCGAATTATATTCGAAATAATATATTGTTATTTCGTATTTCACAGCTTTACAATCAAAATTACCCTCGGCAAAATGGCGCATTGATATATGCGTAAAAATGAACCGAAATATATGAGGGAGGGTCAACTATGTTAGAAATAGAAAAACCAAAAGTAGAGTGTGTAGAGATTAACGATAACGGTACTTACGGTAAATTTATTGCAGAACCGTTAGAGCGCGGCTACGGCACAACGCTCGGCAACTCGCTTAGAAGAATGCTTTTATCATCGCTTCCGGGCGCGGCTGCAACCTCTGTGAAAATTGACGGAGTGCTTCACGAATTTTCGACAATACCCGGCGTAAAGGAAGATGTGACGGAGATTATCCTCAACATCAAACAGATTGCAGCAAAACTGCACTGTGATACGCCGAAGGTTGTTTATATTGAGGCAGAGGGCGAGGGAGTCATTCACGCCGGCGATATTAAACTGGATTCCGATATTGAAATATTCAATCCTGATTTGAAAATCGCAACCCTGAACAAGGATGCGAAACTCTACATGGAGATTACCTTCTCCAAGGGCAGAGGTTATGTTTCGGCTGAACGTAACAGGCAAATCAATCAAAACATCATCGGTGTGATTCCGGTAGACTCGATATACACACCCGTACACAGAGTGAACTACTCTGTGGAAAATACCCGTGTCGGTAATATCACCGACTACGACAAGCTTACTTTAGAGGTATGGACCGACGGTTCCATCACACCGGACGAAGCAGTAAGCTTAGCAGCAAAAATCATTAACGAGCATTTGATGCAGTTCATCGACCTCTCCGAGGAAGCGAAGAATGCAGACATTCTGATCGAAAAAGAAGTTGGTCAGAAGGAAAAAGTGCTGGAGATGACGATTGAAGAACTGGATCTTTCCGTTCGTTCCTACAACTGCTTGAAGCGTGCAGGAATCAACACGGTTGAAGATCTGACCAACAGAACAGAAGACGATATGGTTAAAGTTCGTAATCTGGGTAGAAAGTCTTTAGAAGAAGTCATCGGAAAGCTGCACGCACTTGGTCAGTCCTTTGCAAAACGCGAGGACTAATGCTCAAAAACATTATTTAAGGAGGTAGTGACAGATGCCGGGAACAAGAAAATTAGGTCGTCCGACCGATCAGCGTATTGCAATGCTGAGAGGCTTAACAACCGCTCTTTTGGCAAACGGAAAACTGGTTACAACCGTATCCAAAGCAAAAGAAGTTAGATGCATCGCTGATAAAATGATTACACTTGGCAAAAAGAACACCTTACATTCCAGAAGACAAGCATTGTCTTATATCACGGACAAAGAGGTTGTTTATAAACTGTTTGAAGAGATTGCTCCGAAATATGCAGAACGCAACGGTGGCTACACCAGAGTATTAAAGATGGGCCCCAGACGTGGCGATAGCGCAGAAATGGCACTTATCGAGCTGGTTTAATCGGATAATCTTTCCACCGCGCTAAATACGCGCAAGTTATATTTACTGAGTTCTTTTTTGTACAAAAAAATCAGAATAATAAAAAAACGCCGAGGCAGGCATTTGCCTCGGCGTTTTTTGATGTGTTTATTGAGAGATGTAACTGATATTTTCCTCTCGTTTGATGGGACAATTGCACAATGCATGTATTGAATCACTGTCCCTTTATTTTTCAGAAAACAATTCCTTTTCCAAAGCTGCACAAAGATAGTGATATACAGGCAGATGCAGTTCCTGAATTTTATAGGTTTGTGTCTCCGGAACCTTGATCACCACGTCACAGATTTCATCCAGCTTGCAGGGGTTTGCACCGGTCAGTGCAAGGGTTTTCATATTCTTCGCTTTTGCAATCTTCATCGCATTTACAACATTTTTAGAATTGCCGGACGTAGAAAGTCCGATTGCAAGGTCTGATTCCCTGCCTAATGCAAACATGAGTTGCGCATAAACCATATCGGCACAAACATCGTTTACAAAAGCAGAACCAACCGCTGTAAGTGACGGCAGAGAAACTGCGGGAATACCGCGCTGGAGCATTTCTTTAAAATACGCCGCATCATCGGGGAAAAGCGCGCGGATGCTTTCACATTCATCATCAGTAATAGGGCGCAGAGACATAAAGCCTTTCATCAGCTCGCCTACAATATGGTCGCAGTCAGCGCAACTGCCGCCGTTACCGCAAAGCAACATTGTGCCACCGTTTTGATATGTTTCACGCATCAGCGTGAGCGCAGCATGGATTTGAGTTTCGCAAACTGCCAAGTTAGTATAACGAGAAAACAGTTCGTTCATGGATTACTCTCCTATCTTTTATATTGAGACGCCACAGCCAGAGCAGCATAGTCGCCGATTTCTTCGGCGAGCTTTGCAGGAACAACTCGGCAAACAGATGCTGCCATACCCAGAGCTTCTTTATGAATCGATTTTTCCATCGCATCGCGCAGCAGGTGCTCACACCGCTGAAATACGCTGCCAAGGACGATAACTTCCGGATTTAATATGTCAATGATGACACTGAGGCCACGCCCCAAATTTTTGCCACAAATGCGAAAAATCTCAAGAGCCAAAGCATCTCCTGTGTTTGCTGCATCGGCAACATCTTTTGCGGTGAGTGCATGCGCCTCACTTTTTGATTTACAAAACGAAACAGGAGTACCTTGCTGCAGAGCTTCCAACACCTTCATCTGCGCAATCTGGGCAATGCCGTTTCCACTGCAAAAGCCCTCGAAGGAGCCTGCTTTTCCGTATCCTACAGGGCCGTAGTCCGACAGACGAATATGACCGGCTTCGCCTGCCATACCATTTGTGCCGCTGTAGAGCTTGCCGTCTAGGATCAGACCTGCGCCAAGACCCGTTCCAAAGGTGAAGAAAACCATATTCTTCGTACCGACTCCCGCGCCAAACTGCCATTCTGCCAAAGCACAGGCGTTTGCATCGTTTTCAAGTGCGCAGGGGACACCAAATTTTTCGTTAAAAAATTTTGTAATTTCTACATGGTCCCATCCAATTAAATTGGGAGGAGAAAGAATGATGCCGCGATTGCTGTCCAGCGGACCGCCACAGCTGATGCCGATGGCTTCAATCTCTTCTTTGGACAAAAGTGAAGAAACAGCCTCTGCCAACTGGTTTAATACCACATTCGGTGGCATGCCTTTCGGTGTATCCAGTTTGCTTTTATGTTCAATACTAATGCTTTGTGTTGATCGTTTGCCAATACACACAGCACATTTTGTTCCTCCAATATCAATACCAACGAGGTACTGCATTTTTGTTTCCTCCCCTATATCGTCATTGTAGTATTGCCTATTATAGCACATGGCAAATGAAAATGCAATTGTGAAAATAAGAATAGGTACAAATTACAAGCCATGCACAAAGAAGATACATGATATACAAATTACATAATGCACACTGTTGCGCTTTTGTGCCTTTAATTACGGACGATATATGTCACAAAATCCGTATCCCTTAGAATAGTTCCGTCCTCGCTGCAGGAAACAAGACAACTGGTATTACCTTTTTCAGCGTAGTATTGATAGATACCGTCATGTTCATCGTAGCTCATATCTTCAAAGGAATATCCAAGCTCTTTTGAAATATCCTCTTTGGTAAGAACTGCATAATCAAACGCTGCGGCATCTGTGAGTGGCGCCAGAATATATACGCAGGAACTGTTTTTTGGAATATTAGGATAACTTTCCGTTCCAGAGCCAAATCCGAACCATATATCTGACTGTTTAAAACGGAATATTAAGCCACCGTTATAATATTCTTCTGCTGAAATGCTACCGAGCATCGACTCAATTTGCGCTAAGGTAAGTCCCAGGTAATCCTCTGCAAATCGTGTTATTTGCACAGGCTCGGGTGTCGACGTAGCAGTTGGTTTTGCAGATTGATTCGTTTTGCTGTTTTGCTGCGCGGTGCAGCCAATGAGCATACAGGCCGTTAAAAATAAAGTAAGAAGCAATCCGTTTTTTCTCATCGTATATCCCTCTGTTTTCTTATGCAAAAATTAATGAATCCATCATGTAGGCGAATTCGCCGACTGTCTTTTCGCTGACATCACCATAAACGGAGTAGGTTAGTGTATATACTACGCCGTCTTTTCTACCAATGCAGATGGTAGTACTCGAGTCTTCATCATAAATACCGCCAACGGTTCCGGGCTTGGTGTACTCAATCACCATAAAATCCGTGCCACCGATGTTGGTTACGCCGGAAGAAACAAGCGTTCCTGACAGAACGGAAACCAGATTTTCAGCAACGTCTTTGACGTATTCATCCGTAATGGGCGTATCTTCACCAACATACAAGTCCGTGCGCACGTTGAGAGAAATGTGTCCTTTACTATCGGATTTACTAATGACAATATCCGTTCCGTCATTTAAATTGGTTTTTACGTCATAGCCATCAAAGTATGTCATGCCAAACGCAACGGTTACGCTTTTATCATCGCTTTTCAGCTTTTTTACACAACTGAACGGTTCCGCAGAATCTAATTTTTTCTGAAATGCTTTTGTATAGATGCGCACCTGACGGTGCTCTGCAATCCATTCAACGGTACAGCCAAAGCTTTCCGATACAGCGCGGGCAGGAACGAGTGTTCTTCCGCCGACGATTAACGGGGGCGTGTCCAGCGGTTTTGCAACATGATTTACGGTCATTGCCGGACTGTCAATCACCATTTCAACGGTGGTTCCGTCAAGCGTTGACGTAACGGTTTTGGTATCGCCGTTCCAGTCAACAGTTGCTCCCATCGCTTCAAAGATTGCGCGCACGGGAACCATCGTTCTGTCATTTATAATGAGAGGGTCCTGGTCAAAAGTTACGGGAACACGGTCCAGTTCTACGGTAATTGGAACGGATGCAAAACACTCAAGGGCGCAAAGCAGCATCACTGTGCACACCACGCCGGAAATTAGTTTTTTTATCATAAATAATTCTCCTTTTTTTAAAAAAGATTTAACCACATTATACCATTATAGACCATTTATGTCAAGTTTTGCCTAATACACCGCCGCTTAAAAAACCCAAAAAAACTGAAAAAACTGTTGACATTTCATTTCCAAAATGCTATAATGTATCCTAGCCGCGTGCGTGAGGTTATAAATGAGCGCATTATGTGGTCTACCGAAACGGCAGCGAGCAAGGTTGGAGGAGGTGCAGAATATGTACGCAATTATCAAAACTGGCGGAAAACAGTACAAGGTTTCCGAAGGTGACGTGATCTACGTTGAAAAGCTCGGCGTAGCTGACGAAGAAACAGTAACGTTTAACGAAGTTTTAGCAGTAGGCGAAGGCGATTCGATTAAAGTCGGCGCTCCCTTAGTTGACGGTGCATCCGTTACAGCAAAAGCTTTGGTTGCTGAAGGTAAAGGCAAAAAGATCATTGTTTTCAAGTACAAGCCCAAAAAGGGTTATGCTAAAAAGCAAGGTCACAGACAGCCCTACACAAAGGTTGTTATCGAAAAAATTAACGCGTAAGTTATGACTAGAATTCATATTTATCGCAAAAACGAGGACATTGTAAAATACATTGTAGAGGGTCACACAGGGTTTGCTGAAAGCGGCGAGGATATTGTCTGCGCTGCGGTTTCCGCTCTTGCTATGCATACATTAAACGGCTTAACCGATGTAGTCGGAGTCTCCGTTGGATTTGAAGTGCGTGAGGCGTATTTAGAGTGCGTTCTTCCTGCGGATTTGTCCGGAGGCGAAAGGACAAAGGCAAATGTGTTGCTTAATTCACTGTATCTGTCCTTGAAAAATTTAGAAAAACAGTACACAAAGTATATAACCATTACGGAACTGGAGGTGTAAGTATGCTTAATCTTAACATTCAGCTGTTCGCTCATAAGAAGGGTGTCGGCTCCACAAAAAACGGCCGTGATTCTGAGGCAAAACGTTTAGGTGTTAAAAAAGCAGACGGTCAGAACGTTCTCGCAGGTAACATTTTAGTTAGACAGAGAGGAACAAAAATCCATCCCGGTACCAATGTTGGTAAGGGCGGCGACGATACATTGTTCGCTTTGGTTAACGGAAAAGTGAAATTCGAGAAATTTGGCAGCGGTAAAAAACGTGTAAGCGTTTACGAGGACGTTACCGCGTAATTCAACATGTTTATTACAAAGGCTTTTGCAATTGCAAAGGCCTTTGTTTTATCAAAAAAGATTGCGAGCCTTATGATAGTTTTTGAAATAAAATGGGAAAGGAGAAAGCTTTATGCCGAAGTTGTTTGCTATATCGGATTTACACCTGAGCTTTTCAGCAAACAAACCAATGAATGTGTTTGGCGCAAAGTGGGATGGGTACGAAACGCGCCTGATGGAAAACTGGCAACGTGTTGTTGGAAAAGACGATGTGGTACTGATGCCGGGAGACACGTCTTGGGCAACCTATGTACGCGACGCGGGAGAAGACTTTTCGTTTATACATCACCTGAACGGCATTAAGCTAGTCTCAAAAGGAAACCATGACTATTGGTGGGAAACTCTCTCGAAACTAAACGGCTTTTTGGATGCAAACGGATTTGATTCCGTTCGCTTTATTCATAACACCCATTTTGTTTGTGGAAACACGGTCATTTGCGGCACAAAGGGATACCCTGAGACGGAGCAGGAACCGGAAAGCCTGGAGGAAAAGAAACTTTATAACCGTGAACTGATTCGGCTGCAAAACGCAATTGCAGACGCGAAAAAAACAGGTAGGGAACGACTGGTTGTGATGCTGCATTATCCGCCCGGCGCAAACACGGAGTTTGCCAAATGCATGCAGGCAGAAGGAGTTGACCTCTGCGTGTTTGGACACCTGCACGGATACTATCAAAATGCATTGCAGGGAAATGTCGGCGGGGTGGAATATCGACTCGTCTCCTGCGATTATCTGGACTTTACGCCGCTTTATATCGGAGAATGTTAAAACGGATTTTAAGCACACCGCTTAAAATCCGTTTTTTTATGTTTTGAATCAACATATTAATTTATCCAGAACCAGCATTTTCGGCAATCCATTTTCAAATTCGAGTTCTACTTCGCCGGCAATTAAAGGAGCAGCGTAGGATAAGAATGTGTCCGTTACATCGTTGCCCCTTGCGTTGATAAACGAATCAGGAACACGCTTTGCTCGGTTTGCAACATCTGCAATATCTACTGCGGTACATGTGCATTGATATGTATCACCGGGCGTGCGGCTAAACGCTGCCATAATACCCGTTTTTCCGTCTAGGGCAAAGGATACGCCTGCAGCACCGACTGCAAAAGATTCAGAAATGTCCGTTTTACTCAACAGATGGCCTGCACAGCACTGCGGAATGCTCAGTTCAATTCTGCGGGCCTTAAATGCGAATTTGGTACGGATAAAGTCTTCTAAAACGCGCACAGTTCCGCCCAAATATTTATGACCAAACACATCTACGGCACCGGACTGAACGACAATTGCGTTTCTTTTCTGCATTTTGATTGTCCTTATATTGTAATTGGTAATGTTTCATCTATATTTTCCACATAAAACATAAAAAGACAACCTTCGCATTCGAAAATTGTCTTTTTATGCATTGCTTTCTAAAAATGTTTTAGCCTCAAGAGGGTTCTCCCAAAGAGAAGACAAAAGCCGTTTATTTTCAAAAACATAT